>CAYNRI010000019.1:0-1653 GCA_964399575.1 uncultured Rikenellaceae bacterium | reverse complement strand
AAACCCGTCCTTTATATCGGTCCGGCTGGCGGCGATGCAGAATATCATTTAAAGATTTGCGGCCAGACTGGCATTTTCAGCGGACAAAGCTCTGAAGATATCAGCCGTTTTATTGAAAAAATGATGAAAAATGAAGAACGGGAGTTGTTTGCTCTGCATCCTGAATACTCAAGGAGAAATCTGACAAAAGAACTTTATAAAATCTTGCAAGGAATGTAAATTATTGTTTATGCCCTGTTTTTTATAGTATGAATTACCGGCATTTTATTATAACAAGATTCAACTTAAAATATCCCGGCAATGCCTGGGATAAAGACAGACTTGGCAATTCTGTCCTGACAGACGAATGGCTTGCTGCCCGTGTCGATCTTTTTCTAAAATATTGCCTTCCTTCAGTTCAGAACCAGTCAAACGATAATTTTCAGTGGTTGATATATTTCAATACTGGAACAAACGATGCAGTCATAAAGCAGTTCATCGAACTGGAACAAAGTAAAAAGAATCTTAAAATTATGTTTGCGGACGGATATGATGATTTTATGGACCGGTACTGTAACGATGTTTTAAGCTTTTGTAATAAATCAATTGAATATGTAATTACAACACGACTCGATAACGATGACATTGTTCACAGGGATTTTACCTCCAGGATACAGGCGGCGTTTTCAGGACAGAATTTTACAGCAATAAATTTTGTAAAGATCCTTATGATAGATACGGAGAATAGACATAAATTATTTATCGATTATAGTTTTTCAAATCATTTTATAAGCCTGATTGAAAAAGTAGAATCTTCTCATATCAGTGGATGTTACAGCAAAAGAGATAAGGAATGGAACAGTAATAATGAAATAAGTCATATTATTGACAAGCCCTATTGCATTGAGATCATTTCCGAAAGAAACCTGGGCAACTGTTTTCGTGGATTTCCTGTATTCAGAAAAACCGATCTTTCAGCCTTTTCACTTAGCCATAAGGTATTCCGAAACTCATTATCAGATCAAGATAATTTTAAATTCTGGAAAATGAGCTGGAGAAAACTGCTGATAAGTAAAAAAATGAGCATAATCTATCATTTGCATAACAAGGAACAGAAACATGATTGCCTTATAAGGTAAATTTGTTTGAAAAGATCTGACGGCTTCATTTGCAGGTAAGATCTAATTATTACTTTTACGATTTCGCAGATGCTGAAATTATCCTAATAAAGCCAATTACGAATTTTTTATGGGTATCATTATCAAACAATCGATAAAGGGAAGCATTTGGTCGTACATTGGTGTGCCGTTAGGGTTTGTTACAACTGCTTACCTGTATCCCGAATTTCTGACTCCGGAAGTAGTTGGATTATTTGGATTGTTAATGGCGATTTCGGCTATTACCGGCCAACTTTCCGGCCTCGGTTTTAACGGAGTAACCTCACGTCTCTTTCCTTATTTCCGGGACCCAGACAGCGGTCATCATGGTTTCCTGTGGTTAAAAACTATGGTCAGTCTTGCGGGATTTATGCTGTTTTTTTTACTTTACCTGCTGTTGAGGAATGATTTGATAGAGGCCAATTACGAAAAATCCCGCCTGCTTGCCGATTATATTTATCTGCTCATCCCGCTCACGTTTTTCACCTTACTTTTCAATGCACTCGATGCCTATAAC
>CAYNRI010000018.1:0-39557 GCA_964399575.1 uncultured Rikenellaceae bacterium | reverse complement strand
CCAAGGTAAGAAAGATTACTCCAGTCTGTAAAAGCAGAGCCGGCATCAAAATTAGCCCCGGCACTGTTTATATTTGTCAGACCATCAGTCGGGAAATTCTTGCCATCACCCCACAAATCCCAGTTCTTATTCTTCTGGAATTCCATAAGAGCTTTCAATGAGATATTATGATCGCTTAACCTTACAGTATAGTCAAGAGAATTCTGGTAAACTGTATTATAGTTCCTGTTAGCAGAAGAATAAGCATATCCGTTCTCTTCAGCTGCATCACCGTGCTTCCTGTTCTGGTACTGTTTGTAGTTAACAAGGTTATAGTCCATTGAAACAAAGGTCCTGAATTTCAGATCTTTTATTATCTCCCATTCAAGGTTTGAACTTACTATTGCACGTGTAAAGTCATTGGTATTGACATCATTTTCTGCCAGATAGACAGGATGGAAAAGCCCGTAAAGATTAAGGTTGGGAGAGCCATCCTCGTTATAAGCCCTGTACCAGGGACTCATAAAGTACTTCGTCAGATTAGGATTAGCAAAGAATGCTGATTGTTCCAGGTAAGCATTCTGGAAGGTATTTGAAACGTTTGAGTTAATCCCAAATTTTACCTTATCCGAAAACTTTCTTGTATAGTTCAGGGAACCTGTAATTCTTTTAAAGTCGCTAACAATAGTTGTTGCTTCGGTTTTGTTATAACCAAGTGATGCATAGAATGATGAAACATCATCACCACCTGTTGCTGAAACACTAACATTTGTAACAGGAGCATTTTTATTTGTAACAACAGATGACCAGTCAGGTTCTGAGCGGTCCCAGTTAAGCAGATCACCGTAATCAAGGCCGTTTTCTGTAGCAAAGTCGTAGGCTTCAGCTTCAGTAAATCCATAAGCAGCACCATAGGTATTGTAGACTGCTTCGAGGAAAAGTTCTTCCCTCTGTGCTCCGTTTAGAGGAGTACGTCCTTCGACTGCATTATTCTGGAAACCAGTGGAAGCAGATACATCAAAATTGGTTTTACCCTGTCTCCCTTTTTTGGTAGTAATAACAATAACACCATTAGATCCCCTTGCACCATAAGCAGCAGTAGCTGAGGCATCTTTCAGAACCGTTATACTCTCAATATCGCTGCTGTTCAGCGCTGTCAGGGGGCTTAGTGTACTTGATGATTCACCATCGCCAGACAGGTCATTGTTAATAACCGGAGCTCCATCAATGATGATGAGAGGTTCGTTACTCCCGGTGATTGAACCTACACCCCTGATCCTTATATCCTGAACGGATCCCGGAGTACCTGAAGAAGATGAGATGCTGACACCTGCAACTTTTCCCTGCAGAGTCTGATCCACCGTAACGACAGGTACGCTTCTCAGTTCATCTCCTGAGAGCTGAACTGTTGAACCTGTCAGTTCGTTCTTGCTTCGTGTGGCATAACCGAGGACCACAACTTCACCCATCGCAAGAATATCAGATTCTAAAGTAGCGTTGACTACCGTACGTCCGGCAATCTCCACCTCAGTCCTTTTCATACCAACATATGAGAATACAAGGGTGGTGGAACCGGCAGGAGCACTTAAACTGTAGCGTCCGCTTACATCAGTAATGGCTCCTACAGTTGTACCTTTCACAGTAACCGTCACACCAGGCACTACAAGACCATCCTCAGCACTGGTCACAGTACCTGTAATCTGCACTGTCTGTCCGATAACGAGATAACTCGTCAGGAGTAACAGTGTAAAAAACATACATAATCTCTTCATAAATTAAAGTTTAGGTTAAATATTAATCGAAGCGCAAATATATCCAAATATTTCAGATTATCAATGTGTCCGTCTTTTATGAATACTTTTTTTTGGAAATTCTTGCTTTTTTTATTAGTCTCCGATCAGTCTGTCAACTATTTCCATGATTGATCTTTCTTCAACAAAAGCTTTTTCTTCAATGTCTTTTCCTTTCACAATTATATCTTTTACAAATAGATCATTCTCCATGCCTTTTGAATTGATCCTTACATTCAGAAAAGCTCCTTTTATACAGGTGAGAATTGCCATGCATCCTACTGCTGCATCTGTTACTGAAGCAGGGTTGCCTTCTTTCACCATTTGCCTTACAACTTCAAATCCCTCAAAAGCTGTTTCCATAACAATGTAAGGAACAGCAATTGCATTCCTGTATGCCTCATTGACAGCATCTTTCCGGACCTTTTGCTCTTCATCTGTCTTTTTCGGAAGGCGGTTTGCTTCAATTATCAAGTTATAAGCTGCAGTATCCCTGTCGACAAGATCCAGCAGCCGGTTCTGTATCTCCTTCCCTTTAACTGCCCAGTCTGAGAACTCTTTCCATCTGCTGTCCCAGCCTTTCTTATGTGAAGATAAATTAGCTACCATTGTCCCCAGTGCTACTCCCAGAGCCCCTATATAAGCAGACACTGATCCCCCTCCGGGTGCAGGCGACTCTGATGCCACTGTATCCATAAATGATCTCAGGTCAAGACCGATAAGTTGTTTCTTGCCTTTTTCTGCCATAACGTATTCAATTATTTTTTCCTGCGGATCGAACTGATGCAGATCATCCAGTCCCATTGATCTCACAGCTATTTTAATCAGTTCAGCATCTGATATGCCGATTGATCTCTGCTGCTTTTCAAGAAAGTACTTACCGGCATCAAGCATTGCCTTAAGGGGTATCAATCCCACAAGTTCCGAACCGGTAACCCGAACTCCCCGGGCATCAGCTTTTCTGCTAACTTCATCAAAAGCGATATGTACAGGCGTTACAGATATGTTTGTCAGGTTCATAGAAATCTGGGCTATACCATATTCCTCTATATACCAGCCTATTGCCTTTACGCTTTTAAGTGTACCAGGCACACTTATTTCCTCACTCTTTTCATTTTTAACAATCCTGCCTTTTTCCCGGACATCGTATGCAATTGCGTTGGCCCTGCGAGTGGATGTTGTGTTAAGGTTGATATTGAAAGCTACAAGAAAGTCACGGGCTCCAACTGCAGTTGCTCCTGAACGGACATTGAAGACGGCAGGTCCGAAATCGGGCTTCCATCCGGGATCACTTAGTTTTTCTTTCAGGCCTTCGTACTCGCCTGCCCTGCAGTTTGCCAGGTTCCTGCGTTTCTCATCAAACGCGGCGTTTTCATAGCAGAAAACAGGGATATGAAGCTCGTTTCCTATCCTCTCTGCAAGCTTTCTTGCATAGATTACAGTTTCTTCCATCGTTATACCTGAAACCGGTACAAGAGGGCATACATCAGTTGCTCCCATCCTGGGATGTTCCCCGTGATGTGTTGACATATCAATGACTTCCGATGCTTTCTTTACTCCAAGAAATGCAGCTTCTGAAACAGAATCAGGATCGCCTACAAAAGTCACTACAGTTCTGTTTGTATCCTTACCCGGATCAACACCAAGAAGTCTTATCCCCTCAACAGATTCTATAGCATCAGTGATCTGCTTAATTACCGACATGTCCCTGCCTTCACTGAAATTAGGAACGCATTCTAGTATTCTTTCAGTCATTTATTATATTCCCTTTAAGTATAACTGTTTCAACTAAGTTACTCCCAAAAGCATATGGAAAAAACTCATACGATGGCATTTCCTTTGTAATAAATACATTAGCGATCTTCCCGGCAGCTATCGAGCCATGTGTTTCAGAAATACCCATTGCATAGGCTGAGTTTATGGTAACAGCGTTTATTGCTTCTTCCGGAAGCATTTTCAGTTTTATGCAGGCCAGAGACATTATAAGTTTCATATTTCCGGAAGGAGATGATCCGGGATTATAGTCAGAAGCAAGTGCGATTCCCAATCCTGCATCGATCATATTTCTGGCTGGCGGATCCGGCAGCCCGAGGAAAAAAGCTGATCCCGGCAGCAGTGTCGGCATTGTTCCAGTTCCCTTCAGTGCTTCAATCTCATCACTGCCGGACCGTTCGAGATGATCCACCGAAAGAGCCCCGTATTTGACTCCAACCTGAACTCCTCCTGAGAAATCAAGCTCATTTGCATGTATCTTTGGTATCAGACCATACTTGAGACCGGCCATCAGTATCCTTTCAGTATCCTCCACAGTGAAGAAACCCCTGTCGCAAAAAACATCTATATAATCAGCCAGCTGTTCCGATGCCACAACAGGTATCATTTCATTGATTACAATATCCACATAATCCTCCCTCCTGTTCAGGAACTCCCGGGGAAGAGCATGAGCTCCAAGGAATGTTGACCTCACTTCTAAAGGCGAGCAATCCTTAATGCGTTTAATAACTCTGAGCATTTTTATCTCATCTTCAAGGTTGAGTCCGTACCCGCTTTTAATCTCGACTGCCCCTGTACCGAAATGCATAATCTCATTTACCCTTTTCATTGACTGTTCGAACAGATCATCTTCAGAAGCGGTATGAAGCAGTTTTGCAGAATTAAGAATCCCTCCTCCCCTTTGGGCAATCTCCTCGTACGATAAGCCCCTGATCTTATCAACAAACTCTGATTCGCGGCTGCCGGCCCATACCAGATGGGTATGAGGATCGCAGAATGAAGGGAAGACAAATTTGCCAGAAGCATCAATTTCCCTGATCTTTTCAGCCGGCCTTTTATATATATCAGAAGGCAGGTCCTTCATCTCCCCGAAACCGGTAATAATACCCGAATCAATCAGCAGGTAAGCATCCGTTAATGTAAGCAGAACGGACATTTCCTTACCGCAGACTCTGGTCTCCGGGATATCTTCCACCCGGATCAGGCCCTTAATATTTCGGATCAGGAGCAACTTATAAGTATTTAGTCTTAAAATACAGAGCCTAAGGTAGCAATTATTGAAAAAAGAGTTTGTGATTTTCATTTTTCTTTATCTTTAATGCTGTCTAATAAAACCGCAACCTATGAAAAAGAGCTTCGTATTTGTTATGTTACTGACTTTTGCACTTTCTCTTTCCGGGCAGGAAAAGAAAGAAAAAGTCGGATGGAAATTCGGTGGTGCATTGCCAGCGACAACATATGATTCAAACCTTGGCTTTCAGTATGGAGCTCTGGTAGAATTCTTCAATTATGGTGATCCGAGCGTATACCCCGATTTTCTCGACCATACATATACAGAGGTTTCAAGGTTTACAAAAGGCAGTGGCATATACAGGATGATGTATGAATCGAACCGCTTTTTAGGGAAAACATACTTATGTGTTGATTTAAGTTACCTTCCCGACAAGGCCTATGATTTTTACGGCTTCAATGGTTACGAGTCCGTGTTCAATAAGGGCTGGATGAAAGACCTCGAAGATGGATTGTATAAGACCAGTATGTTTTACCGGCTTGAAAGAAATCAATTCAGGATAAAAGCCGATCTTCAGGGAAAGTTATCCGGTGAGCATCTCAAATGGGGAGCAGGTTTTGCTTTTCAGAATTTCATGCTTGGCTCAGTGGATATTAACAGGCTGAATAAGGGTAAGGATTCTGAGGATCTGCTACCGCTGGTTAGTGAGCAACCGGGTCTTTATGAGATATATCGTGATTCACTTGGGATCATCTCGTCAAATGAAGCAGACGGAGGATGGGTTAACACGCTCAAGGCAGCACTTGTGTGGGATAGCCGTGACAACCGCCCCAACCCGATGAGAGGTATATGGTCAGAACTTGGAGTCGAGATCGCTCCTTCTTTTCTTGGCAACGACTGGGGATTCTCAAAATTCTATATCACGCACCGCCAGTACTTCACAATCAAGGAAGATGATCTCTCATTTGTTTACAGGCTTGGCTACCAGGCAACATTATCAGGCACAGCCCCGTTCTTCTATCAGTCACAGGTCATAACCTCGAGGCTTACAGGAGCAACAAACGAAGGGCTGGGTGGCGCAAGCACCCTAAGGGGAGTACTAAGGAACAGGGTTGTCGGGGATGGTTTCCTGCTTGGAAATTTTGAACTGCGCTGGAAACCGTTATATTTCAGGTTCCTTAAGCAGGACTGTTATCTCGGCATAAATGCTTTTTATGATTTCGGGGTAATAACAGACAAGATTGAACTGCCTGACAACCTGAGATCGAGATTTGACAATAATCTCAACGACTATATTTTTGATGATTTCTTCAATCCGGGCGGCGAAGCACTGCATCAATGTGCAGGGATTAGTATTATGCCAGTAATGAATCAGAATTTCGTGATTGCTATTGACCTGGGGAAATCATTTAACAAGCAGGATGGAAATATCGGATTCTCTTTCGGCCTGAATTATTTATTTTAGATCTTATCCAGCCACATACCAAAGGCAACACCGATATAGTTACCGATCATCCAGCCGATTATTCCGGTTGCCAGTCCTGTAAGTATAACATCCTTATTCTTAAGGGCTGCTGCAACCATAGGTACAAACGGAGGAGAATAAATTAATCCTGTTGTTGTTATCAGGTAATCATCAGCATTGACCCTGAATATCCATGCGAGGAACAAATGCAGAACAAGTGATCCGAAATATGCGTATGTAACAAAATAGAGGATGTTCAGGTATTTGACATTAAAAAAGACGCTCAGATCACATCGTGAAGCTATTACAAGAGAGAATGCAATTATAAAATACATACCTAGCTGGAAAGTCTTTTTGATCTGCCTGATCCTGGGGATAAATGAAGCAACGACTCCCAGTGTTGTAATAGTAAGAATGACTGACACAAGAAGAGGTACCTTCGGCACAAGCATACTAACTCCGAATGCTGCAGCAAAGATAAGAACAGACAACCCCAGTGCTCCGATAAGCGGAATAATTACCGACTTCCGGAACATACCGGTAAAATCTTCAAAATCCTCAGCCACTTCTTTGCCTGCCGATGCAATATCAGGATGTTCATTATTCTTATCACGATAAGCTTTAAACGGAGGCAGTATCAATCTGAATACTGCCGGGCCTGCTGTAAGGAAGAACAGCACTGTCAGTGCCCCGATAATCATATCATAGGTATTTGTCATGACAAAGACATTAGGCTCCACATCAAGAGCTATTGCCAGTGAAGCCATATTAACAGTACCTCCGGTATAACACCCTATCAGCATACCGGCTATCTTATTACTATCAGGTATCTTATCTCTGAAAATGAGATACCCGGTCGCAACTATTATCATGACAGATACAAGTGCAAGGATCATAGAGAGAAATCCCTTTCCTGAAAACCTTAGCCATCTTCTGAAATTAAGTGAAAACAGAATTAGGGGCAGAGCAAGCGGTATCAATGCAGACTGCACATTATCCTGAATAGCTGCAATATTATTAGCTCTGATATCGCTGTCATTAAGAGCACCGTCAGCAACAAGCTGTGAAATTTCAGTCTTGGGGATGAATGGCCTGTCCTTTCCCATAGTCTCATCCCGGAAGGCATCACTTCCTCTTGGTAAAATGCCAATATTGGCTATAATAATTCCTGTTGCATAAGCCATTACAATTGCTCCTACCTTTTTAAGTACGGAGTATTTCATTGTAAGCCAGATAAGGAAAACAGGGAAAATAATATAGAACAGACTGAGAATGACCAGGTTAAGCATGATTATCAGTTTTGTACTGACCAAATATAAACAAAGGGATCAAGTCATGATCCGATCAGCAAAAAAATAGGTATTTATGCTTAAATCGTATTACCGGAGAAAACTTATTGTGTGGCAGCTTTCAGTAGTTCTTTTGCGTTTCTGATAGCTGTCGCAGTTATCTCACTGCCGCTCAACAGTCTTGCCACCTCAATAATACGTTCTTCGTGGGTCAGTAACCTGATTTTAGTTACTGTTGAACTGCCGGTATCGTCTTTAAAAACATGATAGTGCCTTGTTCCCCTTGAAGCTACCTGAGGAAGGTGGGTGATATTCACAACCTGCATATACCTTCCCATCCCTGCAAGGATCTGTCCCACTTTATCAGCGATCTCACCAGAGACACCTGAATCAATCTCATCAAAGATGATCGTAGGCAGATTATTGTTCCTTGTAAGCATTGATTTCAGGCTTAGCATCACCCGGGATAGTTCACCCCCCGAAGCAATTTTTTCAAGGTTTTCAGGCTGGATCTGCTTGTTTGCCGAAAACAGAAAATCGGCATGATCGATACCTGTTGATGTAAAATCCTTTAATCGTGATAATGCTATACTGAACCTTGCATTAGGCATCCCAAGCTGTTTAAGGATATCGGTTATTTTCTCTTCAACCTTATGAAGTACATTTTTTCTTTTTTCTGAGATCTCTTCACAATAGGTTCTCAGCAATCTTGTATCATTTTCAACAAGTGTTTCAAGTTCTGCAATTCTCTCATCGTTGCTTACAAGAGATTTTATCTTCAACCTGATCTCTTCTCTTTTCTTTATCAGCTCATCAAGATCCTTAAGCCTGTGTTTATGCAAGAGAGAGTATAGTGTATCAAGTCTCTCATTAACTTCAGCAAGGCGGTGGGGATCAGCTTCGATTGATATTGCCAGTTTCTCTATCTCTCCGGCAAGATCATTCATATCAATATATGATGATTCTGCCCGCCGTATAAGTTCTCCGCCAGCCGGGAGGAAGTCTTTAATTTTCAGCAGGCTCAGTTTTGCTTCTCTCAGCATGCTTAGAATTGAACTGTTTTCTGATGAAAAAAGTCTTGAGGCATTGCTCAATCCAAGTTTGATCTCTTCCGCATGTGATAGCAATTCCTGTTCTGTTTCCAGTACTTCCTGCTCTCCATCAACAAGCTTAGCATTATCGAGCTGCAAGAGCTGAAATTGATAATATTCCAGGTCGGCCTTGTTCCGGCCGGCTGTTTCCTTTGCTTCTTCAAGTTCTTTTTTCAAAATCCGGAAGTTATTCCAGACCTGTTTGTATTTCCCTATCAGTGCTGTCGTCCCGGCAAAAGAATCTATAACATTAAGCTGGAAGGCATTATCCCTGAGCATCAGGGTCTGATGCTGGGAGTGAATATCTATAAGACGGTCTCCAAGTTCTTTCAGCAGGTTTATTGTAACAGGAGTATCATTAATGAATCCGCGTGATTTTCCGGCAGGATTGATCTCTCTTCTTACAATAGTAACTGACTCATAATCAAGTTCATTATATGCAAAAAAATCAGCCAGGTCATAATTTTCGATCCTGAATGTTCCTTCAACAATGCATTTTTCATTTTTTTCAAGAAGGACTGAGGTATCGGCCCTGCTGCCAAGTATTAGCGACAGAGCTCCAAGAAGTATTGATTTTCCGGCACCGGTCTCACCTGTGATTATAGTAAGACCATTTTCGAGCTCAACGTCCAGGTCTCTGATAAGAGCATAGTTTTGAACGAACAGTTTTACTAACATATTCAGATATTATTGTCAGCTGGCAGAATTGATCCTCTCATATTTCGACTTATTGGAGGGATCAATCTCTGTTAGTATCTCTACTGCACGGCTTTTCTCCTCAGGAAAAGAATCCGAAAAAATATTTACGAACTCATCGGTCCGGGCGTCAAGAACTATCTGAACCAGATACATGAACGGATCAGGTCTTCTTCTGTAAACTACCTGCATAAGTCTCAGGCTCTCTACAATACTTGCTCTTGCTTCCGATACTCTGGATTCCAATCTGTCAAGTCCGTTTATGTAATACTGGTATACGAACTGACGTACCTCTTCATACTCTCTATCAAGTATGTTCTTGACAAGCCAGTATCTGTTCCTGTTCCGTGAACCGTCATAGGGTTTCCAGCCAGCTTCCGGAGCATTCTGAGCATTTGTTACTATCTTTTCTGCCATCCGGAAGAACTCTGTTCCTCCGAGGGGAGAAAAAGAATCATAATCAAATCCAAGAATTATGTATGTATAGTATGCAAGAACAGCTACAAGATTTGATCTGTGGGTGGTCGCATCAAATTCGAGGGGTTGAAATTCAACGTACCTGAATCTGAAGCTGTTATCGATAAAGTTGAGCATAGTTGCGCTGTAGGTAGTGTTATATACCGGTCTCCTTGCCTGTATCTGTATGGTTCCGGTAAATTCATCTGCGGAGATCGGATCAGTCAGGTTGATAAGGATATTGCAGTCTATTCTTTCCGCATAACTGAAAACATGATTTGTCCATACAGTACTGTTCATGAATTCATAAATATCCCTCTGCATATTTTCAAAGACCTGCCTGTTTGATCCCTGTATCTGCTGTGCAGAGACCTGCACATTGCAGTTCAGTTCCTGGGCAGCGGCAATGCCATGGAACATTACAGCAGTAATTATCAGGAATGAATATCTGAGTTTACGAAGAAGTTCCATTATGCACACTATTTGGTCATCGAAATAATTTTGTCGAGTATATCCCTTGCTGCATCCTCTTTTGATTTCAACTCAAATTTATCAATATTATTGTACTTGTCAATTATGGTTATTCTGTTTGTATCATGTTCGAATCCCGCACCCTTATCCCTGAGTGAATTCAGTACTATCAGATCCAGGTTCTTCCTTCTCAGTTTATCACCAGCATTCTTAAGTCCGTTGTCAGTCTCGAGCGCAAAACCTGCAAGCACCTGTGATTGTTTTTTAATCTTCCCCAGTGATGCAGCTATATCAACAGTTGGTTTCAGAGTGATTGTCATTGTTCCTTTGGCTCTCCTGAGCTTATCTTTTTCTTGTTTAAGCGGTGTAAAATCGGCAACAGCTGCTGACAGTATTGCAATATCGCACCACGGGAAATTAGAAATGCATTCAGCTGTCATTTCCGAAGCATCTGTTATTCTGATAATCTTTACCCTGTTGTTTCGGGGAGTAATATTTACAGGTCCTGTTACAAGTATCACTTCGGCCCCATAATCTGCAGCTGCATCTGCAAGGGCTATCCCCATCTTACCTGAAGAATAGTTGCTGATAAAGCGAACAGGATCTATGGCTTCCCGTGTTGGTCCGGCGTTGATAAGGACTTTTTTCCCGGTCAGCGGTTCACTTCTTTTTTTTTTTCGTAAAGAAGTTGTTTATCTCCTTCACTATATCCCCGGGCTCAGACATCCGGCCCTTTCCCTCCAGTCCGCTTGCCAGTTCGCCTGATGAAGGTTCAAGAATAGTATTACCGAATGCCTTGAGGGTTTCGATATTGATAACAGTTGCCGGATGCTTAAGCATGTCTGTATCCATTGAAGGAGCAATGAACACAGGACATCTGGCTGAAAGATAGGCAGTAAGCAGAAGATTATCAGCTATGCCAGATGCCATTTTGGCAATGGAATTGGCTGTTGCCGGGGCTATCAGGAAAAGGTCAGCCCAGACAGATAGTTCAACATGGTTATTCCATTCACCATTCTCCCGGTTGTAGAACTCAGTGAGCACAGGATTCTTCGATAAAGTTGAAAGTGTAAGGGGTGTAATGAACTCTTTTGCATTATCAGTCATAACTACCTTTACCTCAGCACCTTCCTTTATAAGAAGCCGTATTATAATTGCGGTCTTATAGGCCGCAATGCCACCTGTAACGCCAACCAGTATATGTTTGCCTTTCAGCATAATCAGGCTGAAGTTTTACTCTGTTTTGTTGCAGTTTCCGGATTTCTGTGAAATATCTTTTTTTCCTCAAGTTCCTGCAAAGCAATGAGTGTGGGTTTTGGAAGACGCTCATAGAATTTGGATATCTCGATCTGCTCCCTGTTTTCGAAAACTTCTTCAAGGTTATCGCTGTAAGATGCAAACTCCTCAAGTTTCTTGTTCAGCTCCTGTTTCATTTCAACAGAGATCTGGTTTGCCCTTCTTGACACAATAATTACTGTCTCATAAATATTCCCGGTTCCCTGGGTCATAAGATCAAGATTCCTTGTAATAGTTGTAACGGGGGCCAATGATTTTCTATAGTCCATATTTATTTTTGATTATTAGCTTCAATATCATCAGAAACTGCCTGGGTTTTATCCGGGTCAAGTTTAAGAGCTCGTGCAGTTGCCTGGTATATTCTCCTGGCATCTCTGTTAAAACGACTCTCGGGAAACTCTTCCATAAAGGAATAATAATCATCCAGTGTTGTCTGATATCTCTCTGTCTGCCTGCTGGCCAGACTATTTTCTGCATACAGGAAAAGTGAATTCAGTTTGAGGTACATCATTTCTTCCCGGTACTTTGAATCCGAATATTCCTTAAGGCTGTTTGTAAGAGCAACAATGGCAGACCTGTATTCTGTCATGTCATGGTAAAGTCTAGCACTCAGGTATGACTTCTCAACGAGCTTATCCTGCAGTTCCTTTATGAGAGTTCTGCATTCCTCAGCCCGCGGACTTGAAGGATACCTGCTAAGGTAATAACTAAAACCCTCAATGGCTGATCTTGAATATGACTGATCAAGTTCAGCACGGGGAGACATTTGATAATCACACATAGCCGAAAGAAAATATGCTTCTTCAACATATTTCCCATAGCCATACTGGTCAGCATAGGATTTGAAATATGCTCCGGCACTCATATAGTCTTTCATTCCATAAAAGGACTGAGCATTCATCCAGGTGAGATCCTCGGCTTCATCAGTAGCCCTGAAACGAGGTATTATCTGAGCCAGCAGCTCAGTCGTCTTTACATACTTCCCGGCTTCAAAATATTCTTTTGTCTTGTCCTTCTTAAGTTCATAATCTGTGCTCTTAAGCAGCTGATTATATTCGCCGCATGAACTCAGCAAGAATAAAAGGGAAAGTAGTATATATAAACTGTTTCTCATTCTGAAAATGTTGCGCAAAATTACAATATATTTTTCAAATCAGATATAAAAACGTATTTTTTGCCAGTTTATTCTGCTTCTGAAGGCTGTGTGCCAAATTAGGTATAAATAGGTATAAAGTAGTATTCACTAATCAATACTTTTGCAAAAGATCAATAACCAATAGAATTTGTAATGGATATTTTCGACAAGATTAAATCGACAAAAGGCGCTCTGGGTCAGTATTCTGAAGTAGCTGACGGGTATTTCATGTTCCCGAAACTGGAGGGAGAGATAGCATCAAGAATGAAATTCAGGGGTAAAGAGGTTCTTTCATGGAGTCTCAACAACTACCTTGGGCTGGCTAACAATCCTGAAGTAAGGAAAGCTGATGCTGAATATGCAGCTAAATACGGTCTGGCTTACCCGATGGGAGCCAGGATGATGTCGGGGCAGACTTCAATGCATGAGAAGTTTGAAAGAATGGCTGCAGAATTTGTAAAAAAAGAAACAGCATATCTTCTGAACTATGGCTATCAGGGAATGGTATCAATTATTGATTCTCTTGTCGACAGGCATGATGTAATAGTTTACGATTCAGAATCGCATGCATGTATAATGGACGGACTGAGGCTTCACTTCGGAAAGAGATTTGTATATCCTCACAACGACATTGAAAGCTGCGAGAAACAACTTCAGCGCGCGACAAAACTTGTTCAGGAATCAGGTGGCGGAATACTTGTCATTACAGAGGGTGTATTCGGCATGGCAGGCGACCTGGGTAAGCTTGACAAAATTGCTGCCCTGAAGGAAAAATATAATTTCCGTTTTCTTGTAGATGACGCTCACGGGTTTGGCACTATGGGAGCAACAGGAGCCGGAACAGGAGAACATTTTGGCGTTCAGGATAAGATAGATATATATTTTGCAACTTTTGCCAAATCGATGGCAGGTATCGGAGGTTTTGTAGCAAGTACGAAAGATGTAGTAACTTATCTGAGGTTCAATCTCAGATCCCAGATCTACGCAAAAGCACTCCCGATGGCCATGACTTTAGGTGCTATCAAACGGCTCGAGCTTATACAGGCCCACCCTGAATACAGAGAGAACCTCTGGACGATAGTCAATGCACTGCAGAAGGGTCTTAGAAATGCCGGGCTTAACCTTGGCAATACCGAATCACCAGTGACTCCTGTATTCTTTAAATGCCCTCTCGAACAGGTAACCCAGCTCATTTACGATCTCAGGGAGAACTATGGAATTTTCTGCTCAGTAGTGATCTACCCCGTTGTTCCCAGGGACGTCGTAATGCTTCGTCTTATACCAACTGCAATTCATTCTCTTCAGGACGTTGAATATACTGTCAGGGCTTTCAGCGACATCAAGAGAAAAGTAGATAATAACGAGTACCCTAATGAAATGGCGGATTTCTCCATGTAAGAGAAACCAGTTTCAGGCTCTTTTATCTCCTTTTTCTTAAATCTTAAAACCTATAAGATAAGATATCGGCCAGCTGTATCTGAACAATTCTTTTCCCGGATCGTTATACAGATAAAATTAACTAAGTCTGTGGTATGAATCACAATCAGGATGCCAAATATCTGTATGATGCTTTCAAAAGAAGAGCTTAACAATTTACTTAAGGGATACAATATGCTGCTTTATTTTTCAGGCGGCATGATATTAAATGAACCAACTGATGAATGTGTTGCCGATTTCTGGAATTCAAGCAGGCTGAAACGACTACCGGTTTCAAGTTCCAATCCCAGATTCATAAAAGCAAGCTCTCTCCTTCGCAATTCCTGTTCCGATAAGGAGATATGCAGCCGGAAGCTGTCTGATGACTACCGGAGATTATTTGAAGCGCATGGAACACCTTTAGCTCCGGCTTATGAGTCGAAGTTCAAAAAGTATCCTGATGGTCACGGAAAAAATAATGATTACGTCACAGTCTTCTACGATGCTTACGGATGGGAATCCCGGTTACGGGGAAAGATAAAAGATGATCATCTTGGCATTGAACTGTTATTCCTTACCCGTCTAATAGAGAAATATTTGCAGCTTGATGACGAACCCTGCAGGACTGAGATGAATAAAGAGATAAAGAGGTTCATCAAAACTCATATTCTCTCATGGATCCCGGTATGGAATGATGCTGTTCAAAAGAACTCCCGTACTTTCTGTTACAAAGGCATTGCCGATCTTATCCATGCAAGTGCTGAGGATATCAACAATATCCTGTCGGAATCCTGATCAGAAATTCGGATTAAAGAACCTTGTTATTGCTCCGATATAATATTCTCTCCATCCTTCGGCTATATCTTCGAAATCCTCATCAGGAATATTTGTGTGGTCAACAGTGACCTGTGAATCTTCCCTGAAAGGCTGAATTGAAATTGTTACTATTGATCTTTCAGTCTGGTCACCGAAATACCATTCCTGAACAACTTTACTGTCAGGAATGAACTCAATGTTCCTGCCGCTTATATCCCCGTCCCAGAGAGAAAATTCTGATCCGGGCTCTGCCGGCATTACTGCAGGATAACCTGACCAGAGCTCAATTGTAAAAGGATTTGTCAGTGCTGAATAAACATCTGAAGGTTCAGCATTAATTATGAAAGTCTTTTTGAAGGTCTTCATCAGACATCTGTTATTTTCTTGTCTCGGATAAGTATCGTTCGGCGTCAATTGCAGCCATACATCCTGTACCTGCTGCGGTTACAGCCTGCCGGTAATGAGGATCCTGCACATCACCAGCTGCGAAGACACCCGGTATGTTTGTCCTTGTTGTCCCGGGGATTGTTTTAATATACCCTGCCCCATCGGTCTCAAGGTAATTCCTGAAAATATCCGAGTTAGGAGTATGTCCTATTGCCAGAAAGAGTCCGTCAATCTTTATTTTTACCTGTTCTTCATCAGAGGTCCCCATTTTCCTGAGAAGAACAGCTCCCTCAACACCGTTTTCACCAAAGAGATCTGTCACCTGGTGCTCCCATAGTATTTCAATATTTTGAGTATTCATAACTCTTTCCTGCATTGCTTTTGAGGCTCTGAGCACATTCCTTCTGACGATGAGATATACTTTATTGCAGATACCTGCCAGGTAGGTAGCTTCTTCAGCTGCAGTATCCCCTCCTCCTACGACAGCAACGTCTTTTTTCCTGTAGAAGAAACCATCACACGTTGCACAGGCTGATACTCCCATCCCGGCATATTTCTTCTCTGCCTCCAGACCAAGATACTTAGCTGTTGCACCTGTTGCGATTATTACAGCATCTGCCTCCACCACTTTGTTGTCATCGAATGTAATGCGGTGTTTAACACCTGAAAAATCGGCTCCTGCAGCTATTCCCATACGGATGTCTGTCCCGAATCGTTCAGCCTGTTTCCTGAGGTCCTCCATCATCTGCGGTCCTGTTATTCCGTCCGGATAACCGGGGAAGTTGTCAACCTCGGTGGTTGTAGTGAGTTGCCCGCCCATCTGCAAGCCGGTATAAAGAACCGGTTGAAGGTTAGCTCTTGCTGTATAAATTGCAGCAGTATAGCCTGCCGGTCCTGATCCAATAATAAGGCATCTGACCTTTTCAATATTTTCAGAATCAGGCTTTTCTGAATCCGGGCTTACATCAAGGGGTTTAAATAGTTCCATAACCATTGCTTAGAAATTGAAGCAAAAATAATAAAAAGGCATGAAGGTGCAAAAGGTTGGCGGAGGTAAGGGATGAGGGGGCGAGGGGCTGTGAAGCTGAGATTATTCTATTTAGATTCAGATTGAATTATCAATATCTCTATGTATATTTGGATATTACAATTGGTATTAAAGGTTGCAAAAAAATATCGATCAGGGATTAAGTGAAGTCTTTAATCATTATTAAAACATTAATCTCAGTCTTCTGTTCCTTTCAAACTGATATGATCCACGATCAGCTTTATTTACCAAAAGGGGATGCACCCGTTACACAAGCACTGTCTGGAGCCCCCCCGCATGGATGAAAACAAATAACAATGTTGTCGGTGGCCGTCTGCGGCCTGACAAGTACCTGGCTTTTGCCGAGTATCTTTCAATGTATATAAGGGGCTATAAGGAACATCATGGTATAGACATCCATTCTGTCTCCCTTGCCAACGAACCTGATATAACTGTTAAGTACTCCTCCTGTTACTGGAACGGTAAGGAGTTTCATGAATTCCTGAAATTCCTGACCCCCGTTTTTGAGCGTGATAAGATAACTGCTAAGGTAATAGTCGGAGAGCACAGTGCCTGGACTGAGAACCCTGTGCTGGAGTCATTGGAAGACTCAGTAACGGCAAAACGCGTTGACATTGTCGGTGTTCACGCTTACGGAACAGCTGACAGAGGACCCTTCCCTCCAATATCCCAGCGTTCAGGACCCTTGGTTGAATCACTTAATCATAAAAAGAAGATATGGCAGACTGAAGCAGCAAACCTGGGCAGAAACTATCCGGATATTCGCGACGGACTATATTGGGCTAAAGTTATTCACACCCATGTGGCTGAGAACAACACGAGCGGCTGGTTTTACTGGTGGGCGATCAGTCAGTATCCTGCCGGAGGAAGTATGGTACACATGGATACGAAAACAAACACCTATACTGTAGACAAACGCCTCTATACTATAGGCAACTACAGCCGTTTCGTCCGGCCGGGATATTTCCGGGTACCTGTTGATTCGGAACTGGCTCCCGGTGTACAGGTATCGGCTTACAAAAATGAACAGGAAAATAAGCTTGTAATAGTTGTAATTAATGAGAATGTTAGTAACAGGAAACTGGAACTCAAGCTGGCCGGGATGACAGCAATTTCGGCAACTCCATGCAGGACATCTGCAACTGAAAACCTGGTAACACTTCCGATACTCAGGGTCAGGGATAATATGCTTACTGCAACACTGGCACCAGGCTGTGTAACTACTTTTGTAATGCCTGTTACCGCACTGAAATAACAGAGACTGTCTAAGAAGACTGATACTTTTTATCTACACCTTATTACCTCAAGGGAGAATTACTGATTAATAGCATTTACAGATCACAGAACTGTAAATATCCTGTTTTATATGCATCGAGATGACTCTGTCAGGGATTCGGATCCCTGATGCATCTTATTCCCAGTCCGACATTCTTTCCGGTGTTGATATCAGTATAGGCTTTCCCGGTATCATAACCCATGCCACAATAATACGAATATGTATTATCTCTTTCAGTAGAGGACCACAGATAACACACTTTTGTATAATGGTTACATGAACCAGCCGGGGCCCTGCTGCCGGCAGGTAAGGCTGTGAATCCGGATATGTTTGTTGCTTCAGTATTCGGGGACGACCAGTGGGTCAGACCGGTTTCCTTAAGTTTTCCTCCCGCAACAGAAACGCCACTTAGAGAATTCATTAAAGTATTGTATTCTGTCCGGCTCGGCAGATGCCATCCTGCAGGGCAAACGTTCCTTGAATCCATGGCAGCATGCCATGTGTATAACCGGCCATAAGCTACCGGATCTATCTCTATCTGGTATCCGTAATAAACCCATTCATATTTCGGGTTTGTTTCAGTGGTTATATTGAGTGCTGCAGGTTCAGTGGTTCCTATCAAATCACCGTTGCTGTATCTTGTCGTCCTTAGATTCTGTGCCATCCATATCTGAGTGTTTATCTCAACCACAGAGTAATTATTATTATCTCCGTCCTTGCACCTGATGAAATTGAAAGTTAATTCTTTATCTGAAGAAAAGCTTGAAGTCATTACTGTACTGAACTCACCTGAGGTTCCTGTGAATTTTATCCACTGTCCCGTATTATAGGGCATTTCAATAACAGCCTCTGTACTTTTTGCTTTGTCTTTTTCTGCAACCTTACCGTTTAATGCTACTGTACTTGTTATACGTGTAATATTAACATTCCCTTCATTTTGACCTGTACATAGTACTTTGCCGGAATATAAGTATCCATTTCCTTTAAAATTAATTATGTACAGACCTTTCTTCATCCCGGAAAGCCTGAATTCCTGTTCCTGGTTCTGAACAATAAAGGTTTTCCTGATAAGCGGACGGCCACTTATGTCAAAAACAGTAAGAACAGCTGCACCTGCAACGGGAGGTAAAATTTTTATGTCTGAATATTCAGTCATAGGGTTAGGGTAGATCCTTAGCTCCAAGGCAAGGCTTTTATTGAAACCATTTATCCCGGTTGGCAGATTCAGACGTAAAGCATCAGTCCCGTCAAGCAGAAGTGATTCGCCTGTAGTAAGATTTTCGACTTTTACTTTGTTTACAACATCTGATTCACCTGTACCTTTAAAACTGACAAGATAACTCTGGGCATTTACCTGAAAAACACATAAAAATGCAGCAAGGGGTAGAAATCTTTTCATATGCATTAAAAGAGATTTATTGAAGAATTTTAATCTGACCTGAACATGCGTCCTAAAATTAAAGATTTTTTTCGCATTAGCATATCAGTCATAATAATTTTTTAGATATTTTCTGATTTGTTAAAAAAGTAATACTTCTCTAATTATCCGGCATCGTCAAATATCATATAATTATCATAATGTTTTTTAAATCCGGAGCTGTCAGGTATCATTCATCTATTTATGAAAACGTTATGCTAATCTGCATGCCCAGGGCTTGAATGGTGACAAGATCACCTGATGTAATGCCGGATAACTCGTCTCCTGCACTGGGTTGATAAAACCAAGAGAGATCAGTACATAATGATCAGAAGGGTAAAATGATCAGAAGGGTAAATATTATTTATTTATTTTCTAATTTTTAATTATTCTAAAAACTTTGACCTCCATATTATCCTGAAGAACTTCAAGAAAGTAAATGGCAGGAGAAAGATTCTCCATGTTGATCTCTGTTTCATCACTCTCAATTACCTTATCTCCGATCAATGCTCCGTTCATATCATATAGCCTGTACCTGTAGTTAGCATTATCAGACAGAATTACTGTAAGTATAATCATACCTGCAGTAGGATTGGGGCGTATTTTAAGACCGAGAGTAATAGTCTCAGTATTTTCAATAGCAGTTACTACCGAGATCTCATATGGCTGCTGAACGCCTTGCGCAACGCTTCCGTTTGAACCTGAAAACGTTTTGTAGGTCACCTGTCCTACAGTTGAGCTTATCGTACCTCCGCTGCCCGAACCATTACCTCCTGATGAGGAGATAGTCGATTGTCCCCTTGCTATTTCCAGACAAAAACAAATAGCCAGCAAAACGGGAATAACTTTTTTATAACAAGCCATTTTGTTTTTTATTAAAGTCAGCTAAATCAGAATGTCTCCTATAAAGTTACGAAATCCATGATAAATATTTTAATACTTAACAAATCTTATTTATAAGAATATTGAATATATGTGAATCTCCTTTGAACTCAAAAGTCAAATATGATACTAGATTACTTTATATTCCAATGGGCTGCATACTACCCGCTCTTATAAATTACAGCAGATTAATCCTTAAGATTTCATATAAATTTTATAGATTGCTCCGGAATTTTTTAATAACTAAAGGCATAATGAAAATGAAACCTGGCAGAAAATTTATAGCACTCTGTACTATTTTGATAGTTATCCACAGCAGCTGTAATGATAACTATCAACAAACGACTGACTGGCCACAGTATCTTGGGCCTCACCGGAATGGAATATCGGATCAGAAAGGGATTCTTCGAACGTGGCCGGAAAAGGGACCGAAAGTTTTCTGGACTGTCAATCTGGGTACAGGTTTCGGGGGCGCTATAGCCAGGGATGGGAAAGTATATGTTCTTGACAGGGATGATGAGGTCGGTGATTACATCAGATGTTATGACATTTCAAACGAGAAAGAGCTTTGGAATTATGGTTACAGTGCACCGGGCAGTGTAAGGTTTCACGGTTCACGAGGTATTCCGACACTGGACGGTGATCTTATTTATTCCTGTGGCCACAACGGTGATCTGTACTGCATCGACATTAATACACACCAGCCGGTGTGGAATAAGAATGTCTGGAAAGATTTTGGAGGCACGGATCTGCCGACCTGGGCGATTGTCCAGTGCCCTCTTGTTCACAATGATCTGCTGATTATAGCCTCCCAGGCTCCGGAAGCCGGTGTTGTAGCCTATAATAAGCTTACAGGCGATGTAGTCTGGAAGACCCCTCCTCTTGGTAATATAGGTTATGTAAGTCCTGCAATTGTAAAAGTCGGCGATGAGGATCATGTTGTAATGATAACAGCTGCTTCCCGCGGTTCTTATGGAGAGAGCACCAGTGCAAGCAGGGTAGTCGGTATTGATCCCGCCAGGGGTTCAGTTCTTTGGGAATACACTAACTGGCAGTGTTCAATCCCGGTACCGGGAGCCCTCGATGCCGGTGAAGGAAGGGCTTTGATAACAGGCGGTTACCAGGAAGGTTCAGCAATGATAAAAATTGAGAAGGAAGGAGAAGGGAAATATAATGTAACAGAACTATATAAGAATCCGGATTTCGGTTCGCATACACAACCCCCTGTCCTTTATAATGGTTTTTTATATACTCAATTCTCTACAAACAACAGAA
Organism: uncultured Rikenellaceae bacterium; assembly: GCA_964399575.1. GTDB lineage: Bacteria > Bacteroidota > Bacteroidia > Bacteroidales > VadinHA17 > LD21. The sequence continues at coordinate 18,368 of CAYNRI010000018.1, read as the reverse complement.
AAGATGGTATGGTATGCATGAGTCTTGATGGACATATCAAATGGAAGACGAGGAGATCGCCGGCATTTGATAAGGGGGGAATCATTGCTGCAGACGGCATGCTGATAAGCACTGATGGCAGTACTAAACTATATCTTATTGAACCTGATTCCACAGCTTTTAAGCCTGTCGCATCAGCTGAACTGCTTGCAGCCAAACCGGGAGATGATAATGAAGCTGCGAGGTTTGCAACCCAGAACTGGGCGCCTCTGGCGGTGGCTGAAGGGAAGCTTCTTATAAGGGATCAGAGCAGGTTGCTGTGTGTTCAGATTGTTGAGTAATTGATTCCATTGCCGTTGACTTAAGCCAACGGCAATGGAAATGGAGCAAATTATACCCTTAGTTAAATGTGTCTGAAGCTACAAGCAATAGAGTAAATTAAACCCTGAGTAAATTGTGGCTGTAGTAGTTATATCAAAACCAGCGGGAGATTTAGCTGAATCGGCTGGCTCCGAAATAGTCTTTAACGGCGGCTTCAGCCGCCCGGCAGGAACACACAAAAGAACCGGACTATAGTCCGGGGTTTGCTAAATTCGAATTGTTGATTAATTTTGCGGTTGCTTAATATCCGGGCTGGAACTTAACAATAAGAAAAGTCTTTTTTAAAAAGTAAAAGGATATTAAGTGAAGTTGGCTTGATAATTCCGTTTCAGGCGGAAAGGTCCCCTGTAGGGGATTATGCATGGCCAAAAAATATTTCGGGGTGTGGCGCAGTTGGCTAGCGCACTTGCATGGGGTGCAAGGGGTCGTCCGTTCAAGTCGGATCACCCCGACAAAATCTGCTTAAATCCTGGTCTACAGGCTGAAGGCAGATTTTTTTTGGCGCAGCTGGCTGACGCATCCCGACTGGAAGTCGGGAGGGTCGTCCGTTCAAGTCGGATCACCCCGACATATGTAATAAAGAGGCTTTCAGAAATTTCTGGAAGCCTCTTTATCTTATTGGTTTAAACATAGTTTAAACATTCCAATTTATGATTATATTCTTCATTTTACAGTAAATATCATGCTGATAATTCTTATATGAAATAGATTTCGTTTCATAGTCAGCTATTTATGATCGAATAAAGTACACCACCAAAAAGCAGAAGTCAAATTTATTATGACAAGCAAACCATGGCACAAAGTTCTGATGTCTGTACTCCAAAATCTGACACTGTTGTTACATAAAATGATACTATTGTTACATCTTAGCAACTAAGTCCGGTTTGACTACCCCTGTGGTTTTTACAGTAAACCTACCTGTTCTTGTTTGTTTGGAAGGTTTTCTTGAGGTATCATTATTTACCGGAAAATAGTAGCAGTATATCCCGTAGTTAAAATTTCCGGGTAATAATTATATCCTGAACTTTATCCGATAAAATAGTAATACTATTCAGCCCTTTTGAATTTTCGCTTTAAAACATTGACCAACAAATTTATAATTGCTCCTGTAAATGCCAGAGCCATATCTTTCTGTGCATCCCACATATCCCCTTGCTGACCATTATAATCCTCTGCATCCTGAGGTGATAGTACAAGGGTAAGCCCCCATTCAAAAACTTCGTAAAAAAGGCTGCAACATGTTATTGTAAGGAAAGCAATAATACCCGAAAACCTAACCGGACAGCCAGTCCATTTCTCATATGCTTCCCTGATCGGGGGAAACAACATTAATCCAAACATCGGCAGCCAAACCTTTTGCAACTGCTTCTTTCAGCGAAACCGAAGGGGTGTTTTTATTGGTACTGTAATATTTCATTTTCAATTCAATGCAAACTGTATTTTGTTAATATCGCATATTGCCTGTCCTCTGGCAGTGAGAGAAGTGGACTCAAACGATGTTGGGGAACTAAATTCAATGTAAATAGATTTCATGCCTTTAAGTTGGTCAAGATTTTGGGTAATAGGTATTTCCACTTTGCGAAGATTTGCATTACCGGTTAACTTGGTTGAGCCAATCAGGTAATGCCGGCCTTCTTTGTCGCCGTAATTTTCTCTTGCATCGGCGGTATATACGTTAACGGTTATTCCGCTGGCTATCTCTTCCTCTTTCATTGTAAGCACAAGCGCTAAATTTTTTCGTGCCGATACTCCTTTTCCGAAATTAAAATACCTGTAACCAACTCTTGTGTTCAAAGTATTATTTATATGAATACGCAGAGGATTCCAATCCATTCCTTCGAGTTTTGGAAGAATATTTCTGTTTACCCATTGGCTTTCAACGAAATTTCGGGTATCAATAATAACGTTGCCAATTGGAATACCGTGGCAAACAATACCTGCATCGTGCTCTTTGTAGGGGTCGAGGCCGTTAATTCCAAAGCCTTGAGATGTTGTTTGGGCGCGTTTTATAAAAAGCTCATCGCCAACATAATATACATCAATAGCATCGGCGGTTGCCTGTCTGTGAGAGCCCGTGCGGTTATTTACTCCGGGGGCAGCGCCACCGCCGCCGCCGGTACTTCTGTGATATAAAATAAACCATTGGTCTTTAACTTTAACCATGTTGCCATGTGTATTATCCTGACGCCAGTCGAAAACATTTCCGGTCATGCCGTATGGAATATCATCGCCTCTGAGCCACTCGCCGCGGTTATCAACTATAATGCCTTTGTACTCAAATGGCCCCAACGGATTTTTTGAAGTGCCGTAACCAAGCTGTGAAAACGCATTGGGTGCGCCTTCTACGCCATCAACAATCGGGCCTGAACGCGCATAAACAAATACGTATGTGTCGTCAATTTTACGTATTGAAGATGCTTCAAAGAATCGTCCCGGACCGTTAACGGGGGCCATGCTTGCACCAATTATGGCATCGCCTGCTTTCATGGTGCCCGGTTTTAGTGTAATCATATCTTCTTCAAGCTCAACGGCATACGGCCATGTGAAACCCCAAAATAAATATGTTCTTACCTTGGTTGGGGTTCCTTTTGAATCTTTTTCAACAACATCAACCAAAACGCCGGGGTCGAAACCGCCCAAATGCTGGGGATTATTTCCGGTGTACATACTGCCGGTAAAATTCGCCGGAGGATTTTCTCTGCTTATAGGCGTTCCGTCGTCGTGCCAGCCGGCTTTGCAAAAAGTAATTTTATCGTTAAACGGGCCAGCGGGGCGTGTGCTTTCTCCAACAAACATGCGGGCAGAGCCGTCGCCGCCGTATTGCAGGTTAAGCGCACCGGCACCATCGCGTTCCATAGCGGTAAAGGCGTACATATAGTACTTTTTAGTTACCGGATTATACACTACGTCTGGAGCATAAAGACTTTCAGAAGGATGTACTTCGTGAGGCACACCTTTTTCGTTAATTACACCGGCAAGCCAATCTCTGTGAAAAGCCTGTCCTTCGTATCTCCAATCGCTTATATCTGTTAATGGCGCCGACCACACTACATAACGGTATCCGCAGTATCTCGTATGGTCTGATGCGTCGTGCGAACCATATACATATACTCTTTCCTCGCCGGTATCAGGGTCGGGGAATATACGGGGTTCGGCATCGGGTATGCGTTCCCACAGAGGAAGATAAGGGTTAGCAGGATTTGTGGGTAAGTTGTATTTCCCTTCCATTTTAAATTGTGTTTTTACGATTACGATTACTATGACAGCAACCATTGCTAACAAACAGATAATAAATGTTTTTTTCATAATTTATAATTTTTATTTTAGTTTCAAGAACATTTTTATAAGCTCATTCCCTTTCAGTAATCCCAATGCTCCGTTTTTCACGGCAAATTCATCGAATAATGCACCCAGTTGATGCCATCAAATTTTGATATCACCCATTCAGTTCCAAACCATATATTACCTTGTGGATCAGTAGCTATTGAATAAACACGATTATTTGTTAATCCATTAGTTGTTGTATAATTTGTCCGGATTTACCATCAAATTTTGATGCGCCAGCCATTGTTCCGAACCATTTGTTACCTAATGAATCAATTGCAATGGATGAAATCTGATTTTCTAATAAAGTAGTAGATGGCTCTGAAATATAATTTGTAAATACTTGAACAAAAATATTATCTGTTATAACTATTGAAAACAATAATAAAAATAAATTGATTCCATTCATTATGCAATGTTTAATAGAATTTTGAAAATTAATAGGTAGAGTAATTTGTGAGAAATTAAAAGGGTTAAATTAAATAAAAAAATAAAAAATTTGAAGAGCAGCGAGACATATGTATTCCACAAAAGTGCCGCCTCTTTTTTATGATCCATTTGAGCAAACAATCACGAACCATTACTTCTAATTTTGTGTGCAATGATTAATATTTCATTATAAATGTTAACCATAGAAAGTTGTGCCACACATTATAAACACAGAAAAATCAAGCAAGTCCCATGTCCATGTGAAACACAACAAAAAAGATAACTTTCATACTATCTGTCTGCTTCATTTACCTTAGCTGCTACGGACAGTATCGGACTTCGTTTTTTATCTCAAAATTATCCGCAGCCTTAAGCCTTATATGAAGTTCCTGTTCGTCAGACCGGGACTTTGTCTCCGGCTTCCTTCAGATTCCTCCTCACGGAGGACACCCTTGCCTTCAGCTAACGCTTCCCACTGTCAGGGCAGGTTCGGGACTTTCACCCTATAGTCATCGCCCATGCCGGGCGTACATAAAAAAGCCCTCTGATATTCTCCGAAGGCTTTTCGTATGATAATAGGTTTTGCCTACATTGTTATCGCTATTCCAAACCTGTAGGGACTCATTATATGGTTACTGCCGCTCCAGTCAGCTATCCCGAACAGATCAGTGTACTCTGCATTAACGACCGGTGAAGTAAGGTCTGTAAAAATTGTGACTCTACCTATGCCTCCCAGCAGGAGATCAATTCCAGCCTGGTAGGTTATACCAAACTGCCCTTTTGAAAATTCGCCGTACGAACCATCTCTTTCTGTTGTCAGAAAATTGGCATTAACAGTAAAATATCCCGGTGCTATACCTCCCCATATCCTGAATTTCTCCTTCGGATAAACATACCTCACAGCTGCTCTAAGTGAGACCGCATCAAAGAAGTATTTCACGTCTTTAGGGAAAAGGCCTGTTTCGTGTGACCCTGTCTCAACCAGTACCCAGCCTCCACTTGATGCCTCTCCGCTGTAGGCAATATCTGCACTCTTCCTTCCAAGCTCACCTAAAAATCCTATTTCAACATTTTTTGAGACCGGGTAGAGCATGCCGAAACCAAAAAAGAATCCACCCGCCATAACAGCGTCCCCTGATGATTCAACAATTGCGGAGACCGGATTGCAGGGAAGAGAAACCCAGGATGGAGTCTGCACACCCCCGGCAACCATGAAAGAAGTTTTCTTTTTATCAGCAGATTCACTGTCATCCGCTTGAAGGCTCTGACAAAAAACTTCAGAACAACACAAAAGACCTGCCACAATAATGAATAATTGTCTCATAATAGTTATTTTTTGTTTCAGTATTTAATTCATCGTTAAGTATCATACAACAGATGCTGCCCATATCTTTTCACTTAACTTATGTAAAGGATTTTCCACGCTTTGCGATAGCTTCGTAAGATATCTCTGACGGGCACCTTCATCTGACTCACCAAGCTTCTTTGCAATCCATGTATAGGCATTTATCCGGACAAATCCGGCCGGATTACTGTTCTTTGAATTTCTTTCTGCTTTCATAGCGATGTGTATTAAAAGTTGAATAAATTTTAAACCCAGATTAAGAATATTATACATAATCAATGTAATAACAATATGTAAAGCTGAATCGATTCTCACGCAGCCATCTGCGCAATGCCCTGGCTATCTTCCTCCTTTTCAGCAAAACTTTTCCGGTTACTGCCGAACTGATCTCATAAATTACTTTCATGACATTTGCATTTAAGTTCAACTGTAAAAATAAGCTATACTAAAAATAAAAACAAATCGCCAATGACCATATAATGGTCATTTAAGACGATATATAACATACTTCATCCAACAAATCACCTTGATTATTTATCTCTATCCTGAACTTATACTGCAAATTCCTTTATTAGTCAAAATCAGATCATTATTGACTAACAAAAGCACTAATTAATGTAACATATACTATCATATAATATATAATATTGATTATTAATAATATATATGTATTTATAAGACATAATTCACATATTCTCTATTTTGACGAATACAAAAAAAATAAGAGTAAAATTTCCCGCATTTATCCTTATGACTTATTATTCAAATTAAAATTTCCTCTGCAATTATCTTTTTCAATTTTTGATAATTATATTTAGTCCTTAATTCAAAATGTTCAGTTTAATCAAGCACCGAATCAAATTAAAATCTGTTAAAATGAAATTCATCAATCTATCAATCTCCATTATTGTAGCTCTTCTCAGTTTTTCAGAACCGGTTTCAGGATTTCTGTCAAGTTCCGGGACTACAAACCCTGACCAGGATAAAATACCTCAGAAGAAAATGGCCCCAACAACAAAGCTCGTGTATCCGGGGACTAACGGACGCTTAGTTTATATTCCTGACAGTCTTGGAAACACTATCCCTGATTTTTCTAACGCCGGTTATAAAGGCGGAGGAGTCAGTCTGCCCTATGTTGCCGTGAAAGAGACAATCTGGCCTGTTAAAGGAAATAATACCCCAAACATTCAGGCAGCGATAGACCGGGTTTCGGCTCTGCCTCCCGATGCTTCAGGCTTCCGCGGCGCTGTCCTTCTGAGGGCGGGTATCTATGAACTTGAAGCCCCGTTATCAATCAAAGCGTCAGGAGTTGTATTGCGTGGCGAGGGCATGGATGATGTCGGAACAAGACTGATAGGTAAAAGTCCGCAGGAAAAGGGTGCAAAAGCCACCCGTCAGGCCCTTATAAATATTGCAGGAACATCAGGTGCTGCTCCGGCAGAGGAAACAAAGCAGGTCATTCTCGATAAATATGTGCCGGTTGGTGCCAGAACATTTACAATCGCCTCAGCCAAAGCATTCAAAACAGGGGATATGATAATAATAAGACGTATCGGGAACGCTGAATGGATAGATGAACTTGGGCTGAGCAGCGAGAAAGCCGGTAAAATGAGCTGGAGACCTTTCAATGTTAATTATGACAGGATCATTGTTGAAATAAAAGGCAACACAATCACCGTTGATGCACCAATTTTCTGTGCAATTGATTCCCGCTGGGGAGGAGGTGAAATAATGAAATACGATGATAAAGGCCGGATAGAGAATGTGGGAATTGAAAATCTCAGAGGCATATCCGAATTCGATCCGGAAGTCCGGATCACTGCCTACGGTAATATAGACCGTGGTTCATGGGATGATCCTCGTCCCCATTACGATGGTGAAGAATATTATTCTGACGAAAATCATTATTATAATTTCATCGGGATAAACAATACAAGGAACGGCTGGGTAAGAAACGTCACTGCACTGCATTTTGCAAGCAGTCTGGTTGCTGTCAGTGCAGGAGGTAAATGGATCACTGTTGAAGATTGTGAATCCCGTGAACCGATATCAATAAGAGCAGGAGCCAGAAGGTTTACATATTCGCTTAGCGGACAGCTCTGCCTTGTCCAGCGCTGTACCTCCCAAAAGGGAAGACATTCATTTGTAACATCAGGCAATACATCAAGCGGCAATGTCTTTCTCGATTGTTCTGCAACTATGCCTTACTCAACAAGCGAACCACACGGCACCTGGGTCACCGGAGTACTTTATGACAATATCAAAGCGCCACTGTCTGCAAGATACTGGAAAGACATCGGTATAGGATGGGCAGGAGCTAATACTGTTTTCTGGAACTGCGAAGGAGACTATATGGTTCAGAATCCACCGACAGCCAAAAACTATTCTTTCGGACATATCGGACTCAATGCAGTTGTTTTCAATGCTATCTACCAGGATTTTTCGAAGGAAAGAGGACATATTGAATATATGGACATCCATGTATCTCCAAGAAGCCTGTATCTGAATCAGCTCAAAGACAGGCTGGGTTCTGAAGCTGTTATAAATATCACAGTCGATGGTCAGTTCAGATAGGATCAGAAAGAATATTCCTTAAAAGGTTTTTCCGGCAGAGATCATTTGTTAATCCTGAGGAGTCCAATGAATTCATTCAGGAAGAAGGTATTCTCATGTATACCGGAGAATCTCTCAGCACCGGGGCCGTAAGAGAATATGGGTACCATGACACCTGTATGGTTACCACTCTGAATGAAATTTGAGGATACCTTACGGCTTTTCAAATCACCTCCCGGAAGCGTAAGACCACCTGTCTCATGATCTGCAGTGACAACAATAAGGGTTTCACCGTTCTTATCTGCAAATTCCCTGGCAACACCAACCGCCAAATCAAGATCAATTACCTCCGAAACTGTGTACGGGAAGTCTTTTGCATGGCCTCCAAAGTCGATCATGGACCCTTCAACCATCAGGAAAAATCCATCCTTATCACTGCTGAGCGTCTCTATCGCCTTGGCTGTCATCTGCGCCAGCATTCCTTCCCGCCCTTCCATTGCCTTTGGCATATGTTCCTTTGCAAGAAGTCCTGCGATCTTTTGTGACCCGGACTTTTTAAGTTCTTCAATATCATAAACCACGTCATATCCCTTCTCCTTAAGAACCATTGTCAGATCAGCACCATCTTTCCTGTCCCTGAAATGGCTTTCGCCTCCGCCAATAAATACATCTACAGTACCGTTCATAAAATCTCTGGCAATGTCTTCATAATTACCACGGCCTGAATTATGGGCAACAAACGAAGCTGGTGTCGCATGAGTGATAGCAGATGTGCTTAACACTCCCGTTGCCAGTCCGTTTTTATGTGCAATTTCAACAATTGAAGTTACAGCAACCGAATCCGGCCCCACACCTATCATGCCATTCCTTGTCTTAATACCGCAGGCTATTGCTGTACCTCCGGCACCCGAATCGGTCACATAATTATCAGATGAATAAGTTTTACTGAAACCTGTGAACGGAAATGATTCCAGTACAAGAGGATCTCCGTTCATTGTCATCCCTGCATAAACCTGAGCCGTACCCATGCCATCACCGATGAACAGAATAATATTTCGGACCTTCGGCTGACGAACAGTTGATTTGTTAATATCCTGCCAGGAACATCCTGATAAAAGAATTAAGAGGATTACAAATGTTTTATATAACAGATTTTTCATAATAATTGGTTAAATATTGAATACTCTCATGGATTAAACACAGAAGAACTTATTTTGTTATTGTGATTTCTGAATAAATCCCTGCTTACAAATGTAGCTTTTCCCACCGGAAATTTAAATCCTGCACGAAAAAATGTCATCCGTAAACCCGGAACAACAATTCGTTGACCGGCTCTTTTCCGGCTTTATATAATAACATACTTTCGATATGAAGTTTGATTTGAATGACTTCATAAAGAAAAGAAAATACAGACAGTAAAAGACGTTTTTTGAAATTTCAACCAATTAATTCTTCAAGCCATGAAAAAGATTTTTTTTGCAGTGTTACTGCTAGGTTTTTGTTCCGCTACGTTTGCACGGAATATTGTTGCAGAAGGTAAAACATTTTCTTCACTCGGCGACTACAAGATAGAGACTGCCGATAATCCGTTCCTTATGAAAGGGCAGGATTGCAAGGCTTATCTTGTCAGTTATGCCAATTCTCCTCTTGAAGTAACAGTTGTTGTGTGCAAGGATCGCAGGTGTAAAAGATTTGTTGTCCTTTCTGACAAGCTTTCGGTACAGTATGTATGCAACCAGGATTATTTCGGAGTGGAGAGACTCGATAAATCATTCGAGGAGGAAGGTTTTACAACAAACGACTCCGAGCTCAACAAGCTTGAATACTTCCATCAGAAGGTTTTAGGTCCCGGACAGAAAGGTGACCTTGAAGCCACTCAGCTTGTTGCTGCTTATTTCCCGTTCCTGCTCAACAATACTGATAATAATTCTGCTGCAAGGTAGACATATCTTCAGAAGGCCATCCGGCCACGTTTTAGGTTTTTAATTAATCGGCGAAGAGGGACCAGGTCAGGTCCCTTTTTGTATTGAAAAGTTACTGAAGAAATTTAAGATTGAGGATCAGCCTTTAAATCTTGACATGTGAACAAGAAACAGATCCTTCCGGTTCCTGGAAATTGGTATCTGTTCTCCGTCCTGCATTTCTATATAGCCCCCCTCCTTTCTTATGAATTTCCGGACAAACTTAAGATTTATCAGATGTGAATTATGGGAACGGAAGAAATAGCGGTCGCTCAGCAGATCCTGAAATTCCTTCAGGTGCTTTGATACAAGTATCTTACGGTTCCCTGTAAGAAAAAGCCAGGAATAGCTTCTGTCTGCTTCAAGCCTTATTATATCCCTGGGATTAAGATACTCCATACCGTCTGAAGTAGGTATGGCGAGCCGTGACGGGGTCCCCGATTTAAGGTTCTCCAGAAGGATCTTTATGCTCTCTCCTGTTTCGTACTTTTTGTCAGCGCGTTTCTGCATAACCTTACTGACAGCCTCCATAAATTCGGTTATATTTATGGGCTTTAAGATGTAATCAACAGCACTGAACTTTATAGCTTTGATAGCATAATGGTTAAAAGCTGTAATAAAGATCACTTCAAATTTCTTTTCCGGAAATTCACCGAGCAGATCGAATCCTGAACCATTTGGCATCTCAACATCAAGAAAAATCAGATCAGGTTTTGTCTCCCGGATCTTATCAACTCCCTGAGTGACATTATAAGCTTTCCCCACCACTTCAAGATCAGGGCAATACTCAGAAATTATTGAGGTTATGAAATCTACTGCGTTCGATTCATCATCGACAACTACTGTTTTCAGCTTCTTTGTCATGTCATTATCGGTATATTGATCTGGACCCGTGTGCCTTCCGGTTCACCTTTATCATTCTTAAGATCTGTATAAACAGTCTTAAGGCTGGTACCATAGAGTTCGTTTACAAGATCCAGCCTTGAGGAGACTATCCTTGTACCCATTGAATTATGGTTTCCGTTCTTCTGCTTTGTCCTTTCACCTGCGGCCTCTCTTCCAATTCCATTATCCTCTATCGTGCATATAATATGGTCTTCATTAAGCCTGAGATTTATTTTCACAAACCCCTTGTCAGCCTTCGGCATAAGACCATGGCAGATCGAATTTTCAACGTAAGGCTGAATAAGCATTGTTGGTATCTTGAAAAGGAGCGTGTCGATCTCCTCATCGACAGAGATATTATAATCAAATCTGTCTTTAAACCTTAGTGATTCGAGCTCCAGGTACAGGTTCAGAGCATCAAGCTCATCACGAAGCGGAATTGATGTGTGATTGGAGTTCTCCAGGACTTTCCGCATAAGACTTGAAAACTTCGTCATATAAGTATTTGTAGCCAGCTTATCATGCTGGTACATAAAATACTGAATCGAGTTGAGTGTATTAAAAATGAAATGAGGATTCATTTGCTGCCGGAGATTAACCTGTGTTAGTTCTGAAATCTTGCGGTTCATCTCACTCATTCTTCTTCTGTCCTTAAGCTTAGATCCCCTGAAAAGCAGCAACCCGATTATTACAGCAAGAATAAAAAATCCCAGGATCCCTGCATTAAGCAGCCTGTTATTCTTTAATCTCAGTGAAAGAAGTGCAACCTCCTTATTATGCATATCTGCCTCATATCTGACTCTGGCCTCCGTTAAACCCTGTGAGCTTCTTGTTATAATAACTGAATCATTGAATTGTTTAAAAAGAACATAATTCTTAAATGCATTTATTGTATCTCGCTCTGCAAGGTAAAGCTGGTGCATGTCATTATAAACCCATGATAAAGTATACCAGTCGGCCGATTTTTTTGCATTATCAATAGATTGCATGTAATAGCTTATGGCTTTTTCGTTATTTCCAAGGTCGCGGTTAATAGTTCCCAGGTTACCAAAGGAGTTTGCAGAGATGCTGATATGGTTGCCTGATGTACTGTATTTAAGAGAATTCTCATACGAAACAACCGAGGAATCGAACATATTCTCCCGGTAAAAATTCCAGCCTATATTGGCAGATGCAAATGCTGCAAAAAAGGTATTGCCCTTGATCAGGGCAAGTTCTATACATCTTCTGAGGATTGAATCAGCTTTACTGAAATCACGTTGTTTGTCAGTAAGCGATGTCCCAAGCAACAACAATGCATCCATTACCGCCGTGGTATCACCTTCAGCATACCCTGCTTCAGCCATCAGACCCAGATTCTTCCTGTAACTGCTAAGATCTTCTGCTGCATCATAAACATTGGCCTGCCCTCTGTAACACATCGGGATTATCCCTTTCAGCTTATGCTTTTGTGCGAGATATATACTCTCAGTGAAGCTTTCTATGCTTTCTTTAAAGAATCCGGTCCGTTGATAATACCTTCCAAAAAAATTTAATGCCCTTGCATGTACCTCATACTCTCTGGAGCTTTCTGATTTCTCTAAAGCCAGGTTGCCCTGTTCTTCTGCACTGCTGTAATCACCCGACTGGAAAAAGTACTCGGCTTTAAGAAGAGACAGACTGGAAGGACAGTCTATCCTTCTTTTTTCGCATAGCAGGGTGGCTGAGTCCAGATAGGCATTAACCTCCTGAAGCCTGCCTTTTGATTTTTCCAAAAGTTGCCTGGCCATACCAATATAATGATCCAGTCTCTCTCTGTCATCAGGAGAAGCTGCTGTCCTTATAATCCCTGCAGCTGTTCCTGTTTTGGCAGTAACAACATCTACTGTGGCCAACGGCAGCAGAACTGAAAAGAAGAGTATCTGAATAGTTTTCATATCTGTTAGCAGTTTTAAGCCGTACTGTAAAATTAAGAAATAAGGCCTTATCGTAATGACCTGATCTTCAATTTTAATAATTAAGGCTTTTGTCCTGTTAAATATACAACAGCAGTTCATAAAAACCTGTTCCTGTTTAACGGATTGCTGATCCGGGTTAACGGATAGCATTCTTTGAAAAGAAAATTTTTTTAGCCTTTACCTGACACACAATCCTCCGACCCATGATTTTTATATACAGCTCTTTTAATCTATATTTACCGGTGCTAAATAAAAGGAATACTGGTAAGAGTTGGATACTGAGATCACTGTAATAGGCGCCGGAGTTGTAGGTCTGGCAACCACCGAGAAGCTGTCTGAAATATACAGGGATGTATTTCTGATTGAAAAACATCTCACTTTCGGACAGGAGACCAGCAGCAGGAACAGCGAGGTGATCCATGCAGGAATTTATTATCCTGAAGGAACACTTAAAGCTAAACTGTGTGCGGAAGGAAAAGATCTTCTGTATGATTATTGCTCCAGATTTGATATTCCTTATAAAAAATGCGGAAAGTTGATAGTAGCAACGTCCCAGGAGGAGGTCTCTCAGATAGAATCAATCCGGCATACTGCATTGAAAAATGGTGTTGATCTTGAGATTATCGACAGATTGGGCATTGCTGAGATGGAACCTGCTGTTTTTGGTCTGAAAGCCTTATATTCGCCAACAACCGGAATTGTGGATACCCATTCGCTGATGAAAAGGTTTGAGACGAACATAGAAAATAACGGAGGGCTTATAGTTTACGGATCTGAAGTAACAGGTATCAGGAAAATTGAGGGTGGTTTTGAAGTCACTGTGCTTGATGCTGATAAAAAGCCTTACAGCTTCACAACAAGGCTACTCATCAATTCGGCAGGACTTGCTTCCGACCTGATATCGGAAATGGCCGGAGTGAAGGATAATAACCTGTCTCTGCACTTCTGCAAAGGAGAATATTTCAGGATACGTCCTCCAAAGAATAAGCTTATAAGCAGGCTTGTCTACCCTGTTCCCTTTCATAACCTCGAAGGAGTTGGCATACATGCAACTATCGAGACAGGAGGCGGCGTAAAGCTGGGTCCTGATGTAACTTACACAGAGGCCGGGACGTATAATTATAAAGTATCTCCTTTAAAACAGGAGCTGTTCTGGAAATCAGCAAAAAAATATCTGCCTGCTCTCGAATTCGACGATATTGTACCTGAGATGGCTGGAATAAGGCCTAAATTGCAGGGGCCCGGAGAACCTGTTAAAGATTTTTACATTAGAGAAGAGAATGACAGGGGCCTAAAAGGATTCGTCAACCTCATCGGGATAGAATCACCTGGATTAACATCATGTATCTCCATCGCAAATTATGTTGCAAAACTTATCCGAAATTGAAAATTATATTCTAAATTCGGTAATTCTTTTTTTTCGTAAAATATTAAATTCTGATAAAATGAAATCACTGAGTTACATAAGGGGATTATTAGTTATTACATTTCTAACGGTGTCGATGTCAATCCTATATTCACAGGATAAAGCAAACAATACCTATGTTCCGGAAGTAGGACAGAGGGGAAAAGATGTTGTCTGGGTACCAACTCCACAGGTACTTGTTGATACTATGCTTTCAATAGCTGGTGTTACACCAAAGGATTTTCTTATCGATCTTGGTTCAGGTGACGGCCGTACAGTTATCACAGCGGCCAAAATCGGAGCCCAGGCTACTGGAGTTGAGTTCAATCCTGACATGGTGGCTCTTTCAAGAAAAAATGCAGAACAGGCAGGTGTTGGAGCAAGAGCCCGGTTTATTGAAGGAGATCTTTTCCAGGCTGACCTGACAAAAGCAACAGTTATTACAATGTTCCTTCTGCCCGAGATCAATCTCAAGCTCAGGCCCAAGCTGCTGGAACTTAAACCGGGGACAAGGATAGTATCCAATACTTTCACAATGGGTGAATGGGAACCGGATCTTGAAGTGAATACTCCTGATAACTGGAACAGCTGGAATACAGCTCTTATGTGGATCATCCCTGCCAAGGTTGAAGGTACATGGAAAATAGGCAATGATGAACTCTCACTTACACAGGAATTTCAATTCGTACGCGGAACATTCACTTCAAACGGAAAAACAACAGCGATCTCAGACGGCAGGCTTAATGGGATCAATATAGTTTTCACTGTTGGCACTACAAAATACCAGGCCAAAGTTGACGGTGACAGCATGACAGGGACAGCTGTCAACGCATCTAATAAGTGGGACTGGAGAGCTGTCAGGAAGTAGCATAAGAAATATTTTCCTGATTTTCAGCGCGATTTGCTTATTATAAGTTTCTGAAGCGCTGCCATTTCGTCACGGCATCTTGCAGCTTCAATAAAATCAAGTTCTGAAGCTGCTTTTTCCATATTCTTGCGGGCCTGTTCCATAGCTTTCTGAAGAGCTTCAGTATTCATATACTTAATAACAGGATCAGCAGCAATGTCTGTACGTTCAGGTTCAATATAAGCTTTCATGGCTATACCCTTCTTACTGAGCCCGGCAAGGATAGTCCCTGTCTTCCTGACTATCTGAGCAGGAGTGATACCCATCTTCTCATTATATTGCAGCTGCTTATCTCTTCTCCTGTTCGTTTCATCTATTGTCAGTTTCATGCTCCCTGTTATAGTATCAGCATACATTATGACTTTCCCGTTAATATTACGGGCCGCCCTGCCGGCTGTCTGCGTAAGGGAGCGTGCCGATCTCAGGAACCCTTCCTTATCAGCATCAAGGATTGCTACAAGTGAAACCTCCGGAAGATCAAGACCCTCCCTTAGAAGATTCACTCCTACAAGCACATCAAAATCTCCCGTTCGTAATCCTTCCATTATCTCTATCCGTTCAAGAGTATCAATATCCGAATGTATATAGCGGCATCTGATATCAAAACGAAGAAGATATGCTGTCAGCTCTTCAGCCATTCTTTTTGTTATTGTTGTCACAAGGGTCCTTTCCCCTGACTGAGTCCGCTCACGTATTTCTTTCATCAGGTCGTCTATCTGATTAAGGCTGGGACGAACTTCAATAGGCGGGTCAAGCAGACCAGTAGGACGGATGACCTGGTCAACAAATACACCCTCACTCTTTTCAAGCTCATAGTCTGCAGGTGTGGCGCTGACAAAAATCAACTGCCCGGTAAGCGATTCAAATTCCTCTATCCTCATCGGCCTGTTATCAAGTGCTGCAGGCAGCCGGAAGCCATATTCAACAAGGGTCTGCTTCCTGGAGTGATCACCACCGTACATACCTCTTATCTGAGGTATGCTTACATGACTCTCATCAATAATCGTAATGAAATCATCGGGGAAATAGTCAAGCAGACAGAAAGGTCTTGTACCAGCTTTTCGTCCGTCAAAATAACGGGAATAGTTCTCAATACCACTGCAGTATCCAAGCTCCTTTATCATCTCAAGGTCATACGAGACTCTCTGTTCAAGCCTTCTTGCCTCTTCCCTTTTTCCTATATCATTAAAATGTATCACCTGTTGTGCAAGATCATTCTGAATATCTGATAATGCCTGGTTGATTCTGTCACGGGTCGTGACAAAGATATTTGCAGGATAAATAATATACTCATCAAGATCATTTATCCGGCTTCCTCCTATTGGATCAAAAGTACTGATCTCTTCAACAACATCGCCGAAAAAAACTATCCGTATTCCGATATCGGCATACGCCGGGTAGATATCAACAGTATCTCCGCGTACCCTGAATGTACCATGCCTGAATTCCAGTTCATTCCTTGAATAAAGGCTGTCAACGAGCCTCCTCAGAAACTGGTTTCTTCCCAGGCTCCGTCCTTTTATTACATGAACGGTATTTGAGTGGAAGTCTTCGGGATTTCCTATACCGTACAGACATGAGACAGATGAAACCACAATAACATCCCGTCTGCCCGAAAGAAGAGAGGATGTAGCACTCAGTCGAAGTTTCTCTATATCTTCATTTATAGAAAGATCTTTTTCAATGTAAGTATCCGTTACTGGCAGGTATGCTTCCGGCTGGTAATAATCGTAATAAGACACGAAATATTCAACGCGGTTCTCCGGGAAGAACTGCCTGAACTCACCATAGAGCTGGGCAGCAAGGGTTTTATTATGACTAAGTACAAGAACAGGTCTGTTTATCTTTTCGATTACATTTGCTATTGTGAAAGTCTTTCCTGAACCTGTCACTCCAAGCAGTGTCTGATACCTTATACCTTTTTGTAATCCTTCAACAAGCTGTTCAATAGCTTCAGGCTGATCACCCGTAGGAAAGAAATCCGATACCAGCTTGAAATTCATTATAGAAGTAGTTAAGAAATGAACGGACAAAGTTATTAAAGTGAATTAACAAATAATTCAATAAGACAAAAGAAAAAAGGTGCCGTTGAAGGACACCTCTTTCAAACCATAAAAACCTAAAATTTTAACCTAAGTACCCCTTTAGTAGTCTGCTTCTTGATGTATGTCTCAGGCGTCTTATTGCTTTTTCCTTTATCTGGCGGACTCTTTCCCGTGTAAGCCCGAACTTCTCTCCTATTTCTTCGAGAGTCATCTCCTGACATCCTATCCCGAAGAAGAACCTTATGATATCCCTTTCTCTTTCAGTAAGAGTAGCCAGGGCTCTGTAAATCTCTCTTGAGAGAGATTCGTCCATAAGGAGTTTATCAGCGACGGGTGAGTCGGAGTTTGTAAGGACGTCAAGCAGGCTGTTGTCTTCTCCTTCAATAAAGGGAGCATCAACAGAAACATGGCGACCTGAAACCTTGAGAGTGTCTGTGACCTTCTCCTTGGGCAGTTCAAGAACATCAGCAAGCTCTTCGGGAGAAGGAGTACGTTCATACTCCTGCTCGAATTTAGAGAAAGCTTTATTAATCTTATTTAATGAGCCGACCTGGTTAAGAGGCAGCCTGACTATTCTCGATTGCTCAGCCAGTGCCTGAAGTATTGATTGTCTGATCCACCATACAGCGTATGAGATGAACTTGAATCCTCTTGTTTCATCGAATTTTTCAGCAGCTTTTATAAGGCCGAGATTCCCTTCATTTATCAGGTCAGGAAGACTTAGGCCCTGATTCTGATATTGTTTTGCTACTGAAACAACAAAACGTAAATTTGCTTTTGTGAGTTTTTCAAGCGCGGTCCTGTCACCCTTCTTAATACGTTGAGCCAGTTCAACTTCCTCCTCCACCGAAATCAACTCTTCTTTACCAATCTCCTGCAGATATTTGTCTAATGAAGCACTCTCTCTGTTTGTTATGGATTTGGTAATCTTTAGTTGTCTCATCCCCCTGTAAAAATTTGCGCAAAGTTAATACAATAATTAATATTTACAAAACAAAATAGTGTTTATAGTAAAAAAAGAGGGTTATCAGATAACCCTCTGAATTACAATATTTTATTTATCATTTTTTCAATTGCCGAATCTGTAGCTAAAAAACCTCCCGTCAGGAGAATAGCCTTCAATCGTCTTAAGCGAACTTTCATTACCGCTTGTGGCACTCCTGACATCAGCTGAATTATTCACCTTTTTGCCATTTATAGTTGTAATAATTGTTCCT
>CAYNRI010000017.1:37126-39848 GCA_964399575.1 uncultured Rikenellaceae bacterium | reverse complement strand
GATATCTGTTAGTTATCTTTTTAAGTCCCTAAAAATCGCACAAAACAGGAAAAAGGGGACTGTTGTAAATATTTAGTTCGATATACTCGGAAAATATATTTCGAAGATAGTAAAGCAGCAGCTGGGGAAATGAGGCGCAACTCCGTGCAAACCTCCGTGCCCTCCGTGTCCTCCGTGGTTAATCTAAAATTTATCCATGAACTGCAGGTTCCCCCCAAATTAGTTTTTTCCCGAAACCCAGCCTGTTATCGGTGTATTTGATATGAGTAAGCCTGACGATCCACAGGTGTGTCTCCATAAGCATGGCTACCGGAAATCTCCTTAAATAAGCTTTACGGGCAAGAGTTGCAGACTCCCCTTCAGGTTCCGACACTATCCCCTCAAACTGGATCCCGCGTATCTTTCCTATGATCTTTGTCTCAAGAACAACCGTGCCTGATACATTCTGATTCTTCATAAATTCCTGGCCATGGCGTGTCTTAAGATCTGTAGTGAAGACAAGAGCATTCCCGCTTTCGATATATACATAAAAACAACTGGCGCACCAGGGATTTTCACTGACTGAGGTCGCTATAGTCAGGACATGGTGCTTTTTGAAGAATTTAACTATCCGGCTGTCAATCATCTTCCATCCATCGGTAAGTTTCCGCTTCAAACCCGGCAAGATTAAGGATGCGTTCGACAACCGTCATTACAAGCTCATCAATGGTTGCCGGTTTACTGTAAAATGAAGGTGATGCCGGACAAATTATTGCACCTGCCAGGGTAAGCTTCTCCATATTCTGAATATGGATGAGGTTGTAAGGCGTCTCACGCGGCACAATTATCAGTTTTCTTCTCTCCTTCAGCATTACATCTGCAGCTCTCGCAATCAGGTCTTCCGAAGTACCGTTTGCAATCCTGCCGGTAACGCCCATTGAAGCCGGACAGATTATCATAGTATCATAGGTGGAAGACCCTGATGCGAAGGGTGCGTAAAAAGACTTATTATCATACTCCTTCGCAGGTTTTTTGAAAATAACCTTCTTCCCTGTTTCAAACTCCAGGATTTCCCTGGCGTTATCTGACAGTATAACAGCTACTTCTTCCGGCCTGGTCTTCAGCTCTGTCAACCTTTCAAGAAGTTTAAGTGCGTATATTGAACCGCTTGCTCCTGTTATGGCCAGTATTATCTTCCTTTTTCGGTTCATCCTTTATTTTATGGGGTAAAGGTAGCAATTCGGATCACTTTAATCCTAAGTTTTCCGGGTTAGCATCCTCCCGCCTTATCCCCGGTCAGCCTCTCTGTCAGTATCCTGACACCTTCAGAAGCTTTCTCCCTGATCACTTCTACATTTCTGTAACCGGGGATATAAACATCATTCGGATCGATAAGCCACAGTGACGAGTTAGCGGGTGCAAATTCTATCAGTCCGGCTGCAGGATATACATTAAGTGACGACCCTGCAACAACAAAAATATCTGCTGTCTGAGTTATTCTTACAGCCTCTTCCATCATCGGGACCGCTTCACCGAACCATACTATATGAGGCCGGAGCTGGCTTCCTTTCTCACACAGATCTCCTTCCCTTATATCGCCATAACCAATCTTATAAACAAGGAAGGGATCTTCAGTGCTTCTTGCTTTTGTAAGCTCGCCATGCAGATGGAGCACTTTCGAGCTCCCGGCTCTCTCGTGAAGATCATCTATGTTCTGGGTTATGACTTCAACATCGAAATATTTCTCAAGTTCAGCAATACCCCTGTGCCCCGCATTTGGCTGGCATTTCTCAAGCTGCCTGCGCCGCTCATTATAAAACCTCAGTACAAGCTCCCTGTTGCGTATCCATCCTTCCGGCGAAGCCACCTCTGTAACATCATACTCCTCCCACAAGCCTCCGGCATCCCTGAAGGTACGGATACCACTCTCGGCGCTCATGCCTGCGCCCGTGAGGAAGACGAGTTTTTTCATTGACATTTTTTAGTTCGGGTAAAATTAGTAATATTTTTCAAAAGAGGGGGGAAGAGGAGTGAGCGGTGAGAGATGAGTGATGAGAGATGAGCAATTCCCCCTTTGAAGGGGGCAGGGGGATGTTTAGACAAAGAAAATATTAATAAGCTATGACCGATGACTAGTCTTACAATTAGTAAAACGGATAAGTTCCTGCCCCTTTAGTCTCTTTCCCAACCGTAACGAGGTTAAGCCCCCCGTGGGGGGTTGGGGGGTGTGATCGGGGAGGCAGAGATCAGGGAATCAGGCAGATGCTCCCAACCATTGTTGATATTGTAAAACTATCTTTTAAAAGAATAAACATCCCCCTGCCTCTCCCGCCAAAGCGGGATCTCCACTACGCTACGACCTTCAAAGGGGGAATTCGATTCAGGATCACCGTCTACGCTCTCCACACCATGCACCATGCACCATGTACCCTGTACCTCATCACTCACCGCTCATCGCCCCTTCACCTTATCTTCCCCTTTTCAACGTTTCAACGCTTCAACCTTCTTCAACTTTCTTCAGTTTTTCAATGTTTTCTGAATATCTTTGATCCATGATCGACCGCCAGACAATTGATAAGATACTTGATGCTGCTGAGATCGTTGATGTGATCCAGGAATTTGTTCCCCTGAAGAAACGGGGTGTTAATTACCTGGGATTATGTCCGTTCCATAATGAGAAAACACCCTCATTCACTGTCTCGCCTTCCAAAGAGATATTCAAATGCTTCGGATGCGGAAAAGC
>CAYNRI010000017.1:31348-37026 GCA_964399575.1 uncultured Rikenellaceae bacterium | reverse complement strand
CACCCTTAAGAAATTTGATGTCGGCTACAGCCTTGAAAAAAGGGACGCTCTATCCAAAAAAGCTGTTGAAGACGGGTATAAGCTTGATTTCCTCCTTAAAACAGGCCTCTCGATACAAAACGAGGAACGTGTCTTCGACAGGTTCAGCGGCAGGGTCATCTTCCCAATCCATTCACTCTCCGGACAGGTCCTTGGCTTCGGCGGAAGGATACTGAAAACCGATGCAAAAACAGCGAAATATGTCAACTCGCCGGAATCGGAGATTTACCACAAAAGCCGGATAGTTTATGGCATATTCCAGGCAAGGAAAGCAATAACCCGCGATGACAAATGCTACCTCGTGGAAGGCTACACCGACGTGATGTCCCTGCACGAAGCAGGTATTGAGAATGTTGTTGCATCATCTGGGACCTCCCTCACCCAGGAACAGGTAAGGCTCATAAAAAGATTCACGCCAAACATCACTATACTGTACGACGGTGACGCGGCAGGTATTAAAGCTTCTCTAAGGGGAATAGATATCGTCCTCGAGGAAGGAATGAACGTTAAGATCGTCCTTCTTCCCGATGGTGAGGATCCGGATTCCTATTCAAAGAAAGTAAGCAATGAAGAGTTCCTGAAATACCTGAAGGAGAATGAGACCGACTTTATCCGCTTCAAGACACGGCTTCTTCTTGAGGAGTCAAAAAACGACCCTGTAATGAAGGCCAATCTAATCCGCGATATTGTCAGATCCATCGCCGTGATACCCGAGAATATAACACAGACTATATATATTAAGGAGTGCAGTTCCAGCCTGCAGATCCCTGAAGGGGTCCTTTATAATGAGGTTAATAAGATACGCCGGCAGAGATCCTTCCAGGACAGGAACAGATACCCCGGGCCGGAGGATCTTCCCGTTCCGCCACAGGCAATCCCCAAACCCCTGAAACAGGAAACCACAACAGCATTCTCTGAAAGAGAGGTAATAAGGCTCCTGCTGAAATTCGGAAGCACTGAGTTCGAAAGGAGAGTAAAAGATGAGGATGGACAGGAGGAAGTAAATACTGTGGCTGATTATATAGTGAAGGAGATCATTTCAGATGATCTGTCTTTTGATGACGAGCTTTATTCAAGGATCTTTGATGAGTTCAGGTTCTCTGTTGAACAGGGAATTTTTACCGGAGATAAGCAGTTCATCAAGCACGAAGACCCGGAAATATCAAAACTTTCAGCCGATATCCTGTCAGAATCCTACCAGCTCAGCAGGATATGGAAAGACAAACAAACCTACGTGGAAACCGAGGATATGAAACTGAAGGATATCGTTCCGGATGCTGTTCTTAAATTCAAGAGCGATAAAATAAAGGTCAGGCTGAAGGAGATAATGTCGCAGCTTGAGGAAGCTGTCAGATCAGGCGATCAGGAAAAGATTCTGTCGCTTCAGAAGAAAGATCAGAACCTGAAGCTTGCAATGCGGATGATCTCCGAAAGGCTCGGAAAGAGAATAATACTGTAAAATGCCCCTCCCCTGATGATTTTTTATTATTTGATTATCAGGAATCACGCAAAATTTTAATTGATTTTCTTCGTCTACCCCGACCCCAAGGGGAGCGAAGAAAATCAATTTACTCCCCGTGGGGCTGGGGTATATAAATTGATTTTCAAGCGATTTTAGAATTGTATTTATGATTCCTGATACTCATTTTTTATTATTATTTTTGATCTGTTAATCCGACAAGTATGAAAAGTCTTTTAGCTTCCCTGATAATCCTTACAATGATAGCAGCCGTATCATGCAAGCCTAAAGAACCTGTAAAGGATATATTCACTCCGAGCTTCTCGACGCTAAAGGATGATACTACCGGAACCGGTCAGCCCGTGACAAAGGAAGAGACTTTCTATGGGGTTCTCACCCCTGTTGAGATCTGTTCTATATTCAACCGCCTTGGCGTTCCATATAACAGCGCTGCACTTAACACGACAGAAAATTCAAAACAATACCTCAGCACTTCAAAAGCTGCAATAAATACCGGGATTTACGGAGTCGATTTCGGATACCTGAAAATGTTCGGCGTGGGCCAGGAAGTAATAAACTATATGATGACTATAAGGGAGTTGAGCAACAAGCTTGGCATACCCGATGAGATGATAATAGAACCGATAAGGAGAGTGCAGAATGATCTGGCCGATCCCGATTCCCTGACAACACTGATGCAGAAAGCATATCTTGATATTGAGGATCATCTCAGGGATAACGGCAGGGAAAGCACAGCAGGATTAATTGTTATGGGAGGCTGGGTGGAAGCAATGTATATTGCCACGCAACTTGTTTATAATCCTGCAAATCCCGATGCGGTTGTGGTCCAGAAGATCGCCGAACAAAAATATACTCTTACCTCTCTGTTAAGCTTCATGAAAAATTATTACGACGACCCTGTTGTTGTGTATTATACAAAGAAGCTTAAGCACCTGCTGAAATATTTCGATACTTTCGATATCTATTTCATGAAAGGAGACCTTGAGATTGACACTGTAAAACAGGTTTTCCGGTCATCAGGAGCCAAAATGACGGTCACAGTTGAAACACTGAACAGGATCCGTGAATATGTTGCATCGCTCAGAGCGGAAATGACTGCAATATAAGCAGATGAATTATAAGATAGAGTCTTCTCTTTTCCTTTTCTTTTTTTTCGTAATTTAGATTTACTAAAAAACGACTATCAGTAATATTTCGTAATGAAATATAAACCGCTTGAAAATCAATTTATCTACCCCAACCCCGAGGGGAGTAAATTGATTTTCTTCGCTCCCCTTGGGGCCGGGGTACACGAAGAAAATCAATGGAATCTTATCAATTATGACCAATACTCAAATTCCAGATAGTATCTTAAAGAACCTTTTTATGAAAATCCCGAAACTATTCCTGCTTGCACTCGCGATACTGCTTGCATCTTCCTGTGAAACAAAAAAGAAAGGTGTTGTGAAAGAAGCAATTCAGAGAGTTAGAGAAACTTCACAGGTCACTCTCCCCATCGACCAGGGATTCAGTGAATACATAACAGCTTACACTTCCGGTATAGTTCCTGTTAACGGGATAATTGAGGTCCGCTTCACTCCCGCTTTCGCTGAGAAAGCAAAAAAACAGTCGCCGGCCGGATTGTTCTCTTTCAACCCTTTAATTAAAGGTAAGGCTGAATGGGCTGATGAGACAACCCTTGTGTTCAGGCCTGCAAAGCTTCTCGATGCAGGAAAAAGCTACAGGGGAGAACTGAATCTGTCAAGGATCGGCGAGGTGAAAGACAGACTTCAGATCTTCCCTCTGAGTTTCCAGACTCTTAAAAAGGATTTCAGTATCAACACAGGTATCCTTGAAGCCTCTGAAGATGGGACAACATATAATCTCGCCGGGGAAATTGTAACATCCGATTTCATCGAAAACCGGGAAGTTGAAAGCTATCTTGAAGCAAGACTCGGCAAGAAAAACATCAGGATAGAATGGGATCATTCAGGTGATCTTATTCATAGTTTCACTGTGCCGGGGATCGCAAGGACCGACAGGGCCCAGGAGATAACACTCAGGTGGGACGGCACAAAATCAGGAGTTCAGCAAAAAAATTCAACAATAATAAATATCCCTCCTGCCGGCGAATTCAAAGTCGTCGATGTAAGGATACGGAAAGGCGATTCGCAAAGCGTGGATATAATTTTTTCCGATCCTGTCGATCCTTCACAGGAGCTTGAAGGACTTATTTATCTTGAACCTTCTGTTCAGTCAGGTACAAGTATCAGATCAAACATAGTCACCCTTATCCCTTCAGCCACTCTTCAGCAGGAGGTCACATTACACGTCGAATCATCGGTAAGAAACAGTAATGGGACCGGCCTTTCATCGCGATACTCCACCGGATTGGATTTCACCGCACTCAATCCCGGGATCCAGCTGACAGGAAACGGTATAATCCTGCCGTCATCACAGAACCTTATATTCCCCTTCCAGGCTGTTAACCTTAGAGCTGTTGATCTTAAGATAATCAAGATCTTCGAAAACAACCTGCCATATTTTCTTCAGGAAAATGATATTAATTCCGGCTATTATGTAAAGCGTTTCGGCCGTCCCGTGTTCTCGGGCCGGATCGATCTGACCTCAGGAACAGGCTCCGGAACAGGGTCCTGGAATCTTCATACAATTAACCTGGCTGATTATATAAATGTTGAACCCGGGGTATTGTATAAGGTGAAGCTGAGCATGAGGAAATCATATTCTCTCACCGGCTGCGAGCTCACCCAGGAAGAAAAACGCTATGAGGAACTCCTCCAGCAGTCTCTTGAACAAAGCAGCACTTACTGGGATGATGAGGAGAACTACTATGATGACGATGAATCATCGATCTACTATTCTGCAGGCTTCAGCTGGGAAGACCGCGACGATCCCTGCAAGGAGGCATTTTACAGTCCCGATAAGAATGTTTCGAGGAACATACTGGCATCCAATCTGGGCCTGATAGCAAAAATGGGGGAAGATGGCATCCTTCATGTAATTGTAAATGACCTTATTACAGCCCTGCCTGCAAGCGAGGTAGCACTTGAAGTGTATGATTATCAGATGCAGCAGATAATAACAGGTAACACAAAGGAAGACGGGACCCTGTCGCTGCTGTGCAACAGAAAGCCCTTCCTGATAATAGCCAGGAAGGACAAAGACCGTAACTACCTGAAGATAAACGATGGATCTGCCCTGTCAATGAGTTCCTTTGATGTCTCCGGAACAACAACTGAAAAAGGTCTGAAAGCTTTCATCTATGGGGAAAGGGATGTCTGGAGACCCGGTGATTCAATATACCTGTCTGTTTTCATAAAGGACATGAAAAAAGAACTGCCTCCTGATCACCCTGTTCAGTTCGAGCTCATCAATCCCCTTGAGCAGCGGGTTGACAACCAGATCAGGAAACATGACGGCAATAATTTGCTTGTCTTTTACTCACATACTGCCCCCGATGCTGTTACCGGCAACTACCGGGCTGAGATAAGGATAGGAGGAGCAACATTCACAAAAAGGGTAAGGATCGAGACACTTAAACCAAACAGGCTGAAGATCAATCTCTCCTTCCCCGGAGATATACTTGGAGGTGAGAACCGCACAAGCACCGGCTCCCTTAATGTCAAATGGCTCAACGGTTCAACTGCATCAAACTTAAATACTTCAGTCGAGTACCTGCTCAAACATACCCGGACCGAATTCGATAAATACAGTCAGTACGACTTTGATGATCCTGTAAGCAAGTTCTATTCTGAAACAGTTAATATCTTCGATGATAAGGTTGACGGATCAGGTAATGCGACTTTAAGATTCTCCCCGGGCCGTGAGCTTAATGCCCCCGGAATGCTTAATGCTGTCTTCACTGCAAAAGTTCAGGAACAGGGCGGTGATGAGAGCATAGCACAATTCACATACAAATATGCCCCCTACCCTGTTTTCGTGGGAATAAACCTCCCCGGCCTCAGGGGTAAGAGCAGGATGCTGTTCACCGACAGTGAGAATGATATAAAGGTTGTAACTCTTGATGAGAAAGGCAGACCGCTGAATTCTCAGGTTGAAATGACAGTTTATAAGCTTTCGTACCGCTGGTGGTGGGAGTCAGATGAAGAAGATCTCGCCTACTACATTTCAAACCAGATATACAAACCTGTTATCCGCG
>CAYNRI010000017.1:0-31248 GCA_964399575.1 uncultured Rikenellaceae bacterium | reverse complement strand
GAAGAAGATCTCGCCTACTACATTTCAAACCAGATATACAAACCTGTTATCCGCGAGACAGTAATAACAAGGAACGGAGAAGGAAGCTTTACTTTCAGGATAGATAAGAATGAATGGGGAAGGTATCTTGTAAGAGCAACCGCACCATCGGGGCATTCAACGGGTAAAATGCTTCTTATAGACTGGCCATGGGAATATGGAATGAAAAACAACGCTGAGGGAGCGACGCTCCTTGCTGTCAATACCGATAAAGAGAAATACAGTCCGGGTGATGATGTGAAATTATCCTTCCCTGCGCCAGAGAATTCAAGAGTAATTGTCACCCTTGAAAATGCCACAGGAGTACTGGATGAGATAATGGCCCCTGCCACAAAAGGGAACACTGAAATCCGCTTTAAAGCTACATCAGATATGGCTCCGAATGTTTATGCGTATGTAACAGTCATTCAGCCGCACAGCCAGACTATAAATGACATGCCGGTGCGGCTTTACGGAGTTATCCCTGTGCTTGTCGAAGACCCCGGCACAAGGCTCAACCCGCAGATTGAAGTAGCAGGTGAGATACGCTCGCAAAGACCTTTTGAGGTTAAGGTAAGTGAAGCCGGTAAGAAGCCGATGGTCTATACACTTGCAGTCGTTGATGAAGGTCTGCTTGATATAACAGGCTTTAAAACACCCGATCCATGGGACTATTTTTATTCACGTGAAGCTCTTGGTGTCAAAACATGGGATCTGTACGATTATGTGCTCGGCGCTTTCGGCGGAACTCTTGAAAGGATACTGGCTGTCGGAGGTGATGAGGCCGTTGTCGACCGTTCAGCAACAAAAGCACAGAGATTCATTCCTGTTGTTAAATTCCTCGGCCCCTATAATCTGCAACAGGGCCGGACGAAAACCCACACAATCACACTGCCCCAATACACGGGATCAGTACGAGTAATGGTTATAGCCGGCAGTGAAAAAGCTTTTGGCGCAGCTGAAAAATCAGTACTTGTAAAAGATCCTCTAATGGTGCTTGTCACAGCACCAAGGGTGATAAGCCCCGGAGAAAAAGCTGCCCTGCCGGTATCCGTATTTGTTCAGAAAGATGGTATCCGTGACCTGACTCTTAAAGTGGAAGGAAATGATCTTATAAGTTTTGACGGGACAACAAGGAACATCCCTTTATCAGGACAGGGTGAAACAGATTCTGAATTCTCATTCACGGCAGGAGATAAGACAGGAATTGCAAAAATAAGAGTAACAGCTACTGGTGGAGGCGAGACTGCCGTGTATGATCTTCAGCTCGACATAAGGAATCCTAATCCTCCCGAAACAAGGTCAGAGATCAGGATCATAAATGCCGGAGAGAAATGGGAATCATCCTTTGAACCTTTTGGTATCAGGGGAACCGGCTCCGCCCGGCTCGAGGTATCATCACTGCCTTCGGTCAATCTTGAAAAACATCTTGATTACCTTCTCAGCTATCCACACGGATGCACGGAACAAATAGCATCAACAGCCTTTCCGCAGCTGTGGCTGCCTGAGCTTACAGGCAAAGGGTCCGAAAAGGCAAACGCATCTGCTGCGAATATCAAAGAGGCAATAAATAAACTGCTTTCAAGACAGATGTCAAACGGAGGCCTTGCTTTATGGCCGGGTTCATACCAGCCGGATAACTGGGTCACTTCATACGCCGGACATTTCCTGCTCGAAGCGGAGCGCAAAGGGTACAGTATCTCACCGGGATTTGTTCAGAAATGGATCAGCTATCAGAAAAAGACAGCGAGGGAGTGGCGTTTTGATAACAGATACAGATATTCCTGTAACGATCAGGCATACAGGCTCTTTACACTGGCGCTTGCCGGCCAGCCCGATAAAGGAGCTATGAACAGGCTGCGCGAGACTGATAACATTCCCCTTCTGTCCAGGTGGCTGCTGGCTGCTGCTTTCGCCCAGACAGGAAGACCTGAGGTAGCCGGTGACCTTCTTGATGTAAGAAATACTGAGACTGAAAAGGAATTTAACAGCTATTTCTACGGGAGCCCGCTTCGCGATAAGGCAATAATCTTATATACTCTATCCCTTCTGAAAAATGAAGAACAGTCCCTGCTTCTTGCCAGAGAACTGACCGGAGATCTTAATAAAGGAGACTGGTATAGCACACAATCACTCGCATGGGGACTGTTGTCATATATGAAATGGGTTGAAATGAGACCGGATGATAAGGATGGTCCTGCGAGAATAAGCGTAACGCATAACGGTGAGAAAGAGGAACGCACTGTTTCACAGAAGGAGATCTGGCTGAAAGACCTGAAAATGAAGGATGGAAGCAACAGCCTGTCTGTCGAAAACACTTCAGGAAAAACAGTCTATGCAACTCTTGTCAGAAAAGGTGTTCCAATGATTTCCGATGCTGTCTATGAAGAGAAAGGACTGGCAATGAAGATCGATTATGTAACAATGGACCTCAACCGCTTCGATAACAGGAATATCCCCCAGGGGACAGATTTCATGATGGTAGTGAAAGTCTCAAACAATACTTTTTCGGGTGTGGAAAATATTGCCCTTACCCAGATGGTCCCGTCAGGATGGGAGATCCGTAATATAAGGCTTTTTGAATCAAACACCGGTATAAAGGAAAGTGAGTATGACTACCGCGACATAAGGGATGACCGGGTGAATACATATTTCAGCCTCAAAACAGGTGAGACAAAGACCTTTGTCACGATATTGAATGCAGCCTATAAAGGTGAGTTTTTTCAGCCTTCCGTCTGGTGCGAAGCCATGTATACAGAAAACTGCTATGCCAGGGTGCCGGGGACAAGGATCAGGGTAACAGGTCAGTAATTTGAAAAGGCAATTAAAA
Source organism: uncultured Rikenellaceae bacterium (assembly GCA_964399575.1). Lineage (GTDB taxonomy): Bacteria > Bacteroidota > Bacteroidia > Bacteroidales > VadinHA17 > LD21. The sequence continues at coordinate 28,400 of CAYNRI010000017.1, read as the reverse complement.
ATAATAATTCTAACAGCCGGGGTAATGACTACTCCGGTTTTGCTTTCTCCCTGGCCGGGCTTCAGGGCACCATTATCAACTGTAGTCGAAGCTTCCAACGGGGAACTGCTGGGTGCACGGATCGCTGACGACGGTCAGTGGAGGTTCCCGCCGCCAGACAGTGTCCCGGAAAAATTCAAGAAAGCCCTTCTTACATTTGAGGACCGTTATTTCTACTGGCACCCTGGTATAAATCCTGTTTCAATAATCCGGGCACTGATGCTCAACATTAAAGCAGGTGAAATAGTCAGCGGCGGAAGTACTATATCGATGCAGGTGGCACGTCTTGCCCGCGGAACAAAGCCGCGTACCTATCCCGGGAAGATAATCGAGATGCTCTCCGCACTGAAACTCGAACTATTCGCTTCAAAGAACAGGATCCTTAAGATATATTCAGCAAATGCTCCATTCGGAGGTAACACTGTTGGCCTTGATGCTGCAGCATGGCGTTATGCCGGGAAATCTCCGTCCGATATAACATGGGCGGAAGCAGCGGCGCTTGCTGTGCTTCCCAATTCGCCTTCGCTTGTTTTTCCCGGAAGAAACCAGGAGATACTGAAAATCCGTCGTGATGAGCTCCTGAAAAAGCTTTATGAAAGAAAATGCTTCGACTCACTTACACTCGTCCTTGCTCTTGATGAACCTCTGCCCGGCGAACCTGAAGCACTTCCGGCCTTAGCCCCGCACCTGACAGATTATTTCTTCATCAATAACAAAGGTGAAAGAATAAGGACGTCGATTGATCCGGAGATCCAGGAACGGGCCTCGGAGATATTCAGGATACATCAGAAAGATCTGTCCGGCAATTTCATAAATAATTCAGCAGGTATAATTGCAGATGTAGAAACCGGAAAAGTGCTGGCCTATATCGGGAATTGCACTACACAACAATCGGGTGATCATTCCGAAAATGTTGATATAATTCAGTCTCTCCGCAGCACCGGTAGCATCCTCAAGCCGATACTTTATGCGGGTCTGCAGAAATCGGGACAGATGCTCCCCGATGCACTTGTAGCAGATATCCCCTCGCATTTCCCGGGATTCTCGCCAAAGAACTTTGACCTTTCATTCAGCGGGGCCGTGCCTGCCTCTTTTGCACTTTCGCAGTCGCTTAATATCCCGGCAGTTAAAATGCTCCAGAAATACAGTCCCGAACTATTCCTTAACCTTCTCAGGCAGACAGGATTTACTTCTTTCACAAGAACAGCTGATCATTACGGACTCTCTCTTATTCTCGGCGGAGGAGAAACATCCCTGTTGGAACTCACAGGAGTTTATGCCTCGCTTTCAAGAACGCTTAAAACATATAACTCAACAAAGAAGTATTTTAAGGATACATATCATCCCCTGAGATTTGCTGAAGTAAATACCGATGAACCGATTAAAACAGAAGAAAATGATCCTCCTCTTTCAGCCTCAGCAATATGGCTTACCTATGAGGCCCTTAAGAAAGTGAACAGACCTGAGGGAGAATCAGGGTGGCAGTATTTTTCGTCTTCGGAAAACATCGCCTGGAAAACGGGCACAAGCTTTGGTTTCCGCGATGCCTGGGCTGTAGGCACAACCCCCGGATATGTAATAGGTGTCTGGGCGGGTAATGCCGACGGAGAAGGGAGACCCGGACTGACGGGCATCACTGCTGCTGCACCAATACTTTTCGACCTTGCCAGTATGATGGGATCCGGCCCCTGGTTCTCCGAACCTTCAGAAGAGCTGACAATGATATCAGTATGCAAACACAGCGGATACAGAGCCGGCCCTGACTGCCCTGAGACTATAGAAATACCTGCCTGTATAAGCGGACTCAGAAGCGAGGCATGCCCTTACCATAAGATAATACATCTCGATAAAAGCGCTATGTGGCAGGTCAACGCAGGCTGTGTTCCTGCCGGAGAAATAAGAAATGAATCATGGTTCATTCTGCCGCCGGCAATGGAGTATTTCTACAGGCTGAGACATCCTGAATATCAAGTCCTCCCGCCGTTTGCCCCGGGCTGTAATCCGGGTAAAGAGATTCCCGTAATGGAATTCATCTATCCATCCCCCGGGATCAGGATCTTCATCCCGCGTGATCAGACGGGTTCTCTTACAAGAGTCATTCCCGAAATAGCACATCGTAATCCTTCAAAGAAGCTATTCTGGCATCTTGATGAAAAATATGCTGCAACAACTGTTTCAGTTCATCAGATCGAGATACTTACTGAACCGGGCGATCACGTTCTGACAGTTGTCGATGAAGACGGGAATACAATTAAATGCGGATTCAGTATAATCGGTGCAGTAAAATAATTATAAAAGATTATTTTTAGCTTTTTGGCAAGAGATGGAAAATACCGAAATGTTCCCTGTTGTTGATGATGCCGGTAATGAGACAGGACTGGCCCCGAGAAATGTTTGCCATGACGGCAGAAGCAAACTCCTTCATCCTGTCGTCCATCTCCATCTCCTGAATGATCAGGGAGAACTTTACCTTCAGAAACGTGCAATGACAAAAGACCTGCTTCCGGGGAAATGGGACACTTCAGTAGGCGGTCATATGAATCCCGGCGAAAAAACTGAAGATGCTCTCAGGAGGGAAACCGTAGAAGAACTCGGACTCAAGGCCTTTGATTTTAAGTTCATAAGGAAATATATCTGGGAATCTCCCCGCGAAAGAGAGCTTGTCTACTCATTTACAGGCACTTCTGAAGAGCAGCCTGTTATAAACAAAGATGAGATAGACGAGGGAAGATTCTGGAAAATGGATGAGATAAGGGCTGAGCTCGGAAAGGGTATTTTTACTCCCAACTTCGAATATGAATTCGAAATGCTTTCTTCGCTCCCCTTGGGGTCGGGGTAAACGAAGAAAATCAATGATCCCCCGGTCAGATGAATGAAGTGTCTTTATCCTTATAAATTTGCAAATCCGTCATTTTTTTTCTATCTTTAATGAATAGTCCTTATTTATGGCGGATACTATTAAGATACTTATAATAAAAAACCAGGTGGAAGCCAGCCTCCTGGACGAGATTCTTAAGGAGAGAGGTATCCCGCATATCATCAGGTCGTATCACGATCTTGCTTATGACGGGCTGTGGCAGACGCCAACAGCCTGGGGTCAGCTTGATGCCCCGGAAGAGTTTAAAGAACAGATACTTAAATTATATGAGGAGATGTCGTTACCGGAGAATTTCTCTGAAGGTATCCAATAGAATCAGTCATTGATTATTCTTCTTCATCCTGCCTTTTAATATCCCTTTTTTCCATCCTCCGTATAAGTAAAAAGCTTACTATTCCTATTATCAGCATCCCCAGAAGGAAAAGCGGGTATGCTAACCTCCAGTTGTCAGCCCCCGTCATCATTGTCCATTCCGACATGCCTCCGATACCTGCAAGCAGTGTCAGTGGCATGAATATGGTTGCAATAAGGGTAAGGCGCCGGACTGAATTATTTGTCCTGTTCGACATTTTTGTCATCTGGTTGTTAAGCATGGAGGTATATAATTCCATCAGGTTTGTGACGACTTCCCTGTTGGTCTCAGTGAGTTCGAAGAATTTTGTTAGATGGTCGTAAATATCACGGAAATGAAAAATTGCTTTTTCCTGTATGAACGGGCAGTCATGGCGGCAGATCTTGACAAGGATCTCTCTCTCATGAAAAAGGCTTTTCCTGAGATTTACAAGATCCTTCTTCAGTTTAAGTAATTCACCGGGCTGAAATTTCTCGGGAGAATCGAGTATATCATCTTCAGCCTGTTCTATTTCATCCTCTACTGCTTCAAAAGCATGGAGCTTCTCATCGACAACATAATCAAGAACTATATGCATCAGGAAAGCAGGTCCGGATTTTGCCATTCCCGGATCATTTTCAACTATGTTCTGGATATTATTAAGGGGTTTCCTGCCATCGGAGTTTATGCCGCTGACAGTTATCAGGAAATCCTTCCCTATGAAAAAGTCAACCTCATCAATTGACAGGACCTTGTCATTATAGCTGAAAGAATTGGCTATCACGAAAGTATTATTCGGGAAATGCTCGATCTTTGGTATCTGTTTGGTATCGAGGCAGTCTTCAACTGACAGCGGATGGACCCCCATCGTATCGACAAGTGAATGAAGCTCCTGCATGGGTGGATTATAGAAATTAAGCCAGATGAATCCTCCTTCGCGGAGGGCAGCTATTGCATCTTCAGCACTTTTAAGCCCGTAAAACAGACCTGTGGGAGTAAAATGATAGAACCTTGACTGGGACATTATTTATTGTATAAATTCCTATCTCAAAACATAAGCTAAATTACGAAAAGTTTGCAGCGATCCGGCTGTATTTGTTTTGATTTCATCAGATTATTTTATAACCTTACTGATCTCCTTTTTCCGGGGTAGGGCTTAACACTTAATCAATGGATTCTCCGCAGATCAAAAGATCGCTTTTTATTCTCAATCCGCATGCCGGGGTTATGCCTGTCAAGTTAATCCTTTCCAAGGAACTCCTGAGACGTAAGAACGATCTGTCATGCTACAGGTCATTAAGCATAGACGAATCCGGAATTTATATCAGGCAGGCTTTCAATGAATATGACTTTTTTATTGCTGCCGGAGGAGACGGAACCGTAAGAAGCGTAGCAAAACAGCTGGTCGGAACAGGTAAGATACTCGGTGTCCTTCCAATGGGTTCAGGGAACGGGTTTGCCAGGGAATTCGGGTTCAGGCCTCTTATCCGTTCTCTGCTGTCAGATATAAACAGGGCAGGCTGTATCCCTGCTGATGTTATTGAATTAAATGATAACATGTGCCTCAATGTTGCAGGAGTGGGCCTTGACAGCTTCGTTGCCCATTCATTCGAGAAATCAAGGACACGCGGATTCTGGCTCTATACATGGATGACCCTCAGGAATTTCGCCAGGATTAAACCGTTCAGGGTCGTGATACAGACAGGATCCAGCGAGCTGGTTGATGAAGAGGTATTTGATCTTACTATAGCCAATACAAGACAGTTCGGCTATAATGCTTTCATTGCTCCCGAGGCTAAACCAAATGATGGGATAATTGATATTGTTATTCTAAAACCTTTCCCGAAGATCCTTGCTCCTCTTATTATCTGGCGTCTTTTCAGAAGGACACTTCATAAATCAAAATATGTTAAGTATCTGAAGACTGAAGAGTCATTAACTATCAGGACAGACGAAAAAAGATTCCATATTGACGGTGATCCTTTTGTGATGGATGGAGATGTTAATGTACGTATCCGCCGTAATGCCCTTACAGTTCTCAGAACTAAACGGAACAGGCTATAATTAAGTTAATCCCTGACTTTTATTTTTGCCGCCCAGTCAACAACAGATGGATTTTTACCATCGGGGAAATCCGGTATTACAAGCTTCCCTCCGTCATCAGCCTTAATTACAGCTGGATCAAACCATTCGCCGGTCAGGGTATTATACCATTGAAACGAGTAGGAGTCACCGGGAGTAAATCCGCTTACTTCAGGGAGAACAGACTCATTCTCAAAATAAAGAAGTGCCAGATCCTTCTCCTTCGTCCTCATTATATATGCCCATCCGTCAAGACCCCTTTCAGGACTGCCAGGGGCCTTCTGAGGATTCAGATCCTGGTGGCAGGGTTCCAGAGCCTGATAACTGTCGCCTTCCGACAGTATGAATTCGGCAAGATGCTGCATGTAATTTGCTGATTCGTAGTTCAAAGCCTCCCAGATGTGAGGGCGCATACCTTCAGGCTCACCGGTAGAGGTGATGTCGTACGCAGCTGTCCCGTGAACATGACCTGACAGCCCTCCAGATAGTACTGAACCATACATCTGAGCTCTCGAAAAATAATTATCCCTGACTGAATTTGCAGGAGGACGTTCATCATTGGGCTTATTGATCTCGTGATTCCAGCCTGTGTAATATGGTTCAAAGTTGATGGCTGGGTAAGCCGGTTCCAGCCTGAATAGTGTATCGAGAGCCCCCGACACACGGTGATCACGCGGTTTGTTGCCGACACTGTGCATAGTAAGCCATGGACAATCATCGGCATGGCCGAACTGCCTGTATGTTGTATTATTTATAAGTGTTGTATGAGGCTGTCCGAATGGCAATGGACCATATTTATTCAGATGATAAGTTAGAACTTCATTGAATTCATCAGCGGTCAGACTGTATTCCTTTGGTATCCAGTCGAGATGGATACCGCTGAAGAATATATTATAGGCACCGTACCTCGATATAAGGTATTGAATGAAACGTGAATATGATTCATTGAAATCAAAATAAGCTTTCCATACAGGGCAAATATCTCTCCTGACTGATTCAATAAGCGGTACAAATCCCACTTCAGAAAGGAAATTCATCTTCTTGTCAAGGCTCTGAAAATATTCAGGAATTATCTGATCAAAGTCAGCAATCCCCTTGTATTTATCCGACATCCTGAATGACTTGTTGCCGAGTTCGTCACGCATATCCTTTGAGGTCATTCTGCCATCATCTGTAAGATAATCGAATTTCTCCCAGGCATTTCTTACAAATACTCCTTTATCATCTGCATATGTATTGGCATTCCCGTCAGCTTCCCAGGTAGGATAGCATGAGATCATACTTACGGAATTGAATCCCTGTTTCTTTCTGAAAATTACCGCATCTTCAAATCCTATTCCCGGTCCCGGTACATAATTATCCGGAGGAGCAGCATTTCTGAATGGAAGGCGCCAGGTAGTTCCTGCAAGCCATGTATCTCCGATCATGAAGAACGGGGTACCGTCAGCGTATTGAAGGGCATGTCCGTTTGCCGAAGGCCGGATAAAACCCCGGCGGTTGGGATTCTGAAGTAATTCAGCTTCTGTCCAGCTGACAGCATCAAACTCACCACGGTGATCGTTCAATCCTTCATCCTGAGGCTGATTTGAACCGCTTACCCATTCCCATTTACCGGGTTTTGTGGCTACAACCCTGAACCGGAAAACATTAGCCCCATCCCAGAAACCGTAGATCCTTTTCGAAAAATCAGGGCCTTTTAGATCCACCCAGCAGGTAACATCAGCATAAAAATTATTGTATGTCCCACTGGCATTGAGAGATATTTCCTGCATCTCCCAGACATGAATTTTACCGCTATTATCTCCTGAAGAAACTGTAGTTTGTTTGCAGGAAAATATGACTGCCATGCTCAGGATAAGAGAGCCGGCACATAAAAAAGTTTTAAGTTTGATCATGGAAGTATAATTTTAATTGTTTTTCTCAGCGATTAGTTCAGCACAATACCTTACCATCTCTATGACATGTTCGCAGTTATCAAACTTTAGCCTGTTCTTCCTGATATACGCTTTTAATGCCTCAGCCTGTTCAGAGAACAGCTTCAGCAGCTGTCTCTCTGTCTCAAAATTGTCTGCTTTGTTGATCCAATATATTGTTCTTGTATTAATAATATAATCAGGAGGTATTTTGAGATTATAGTTAGCTCCTGATGTACTTATATTGGAATAAGTGGTAGTTGCAGATGCCTGGGATTTACTTCCATATCCTGCATCTTTGCCGACAGGTTGGAGATCACTTTTGACCTGGCAGTACAGAGACAGATCTCCGCCCTTTAGAACCTCAAGGAAAGCTTTGCCCACCGGGACAAATTTGCGGTCCTGAATGAATATTGTATCAACAATTCCAAGGCTGGTGAGATCATAGATATTATTATCTGAAACGTAAACCATGGTCCCGGAAAGAGTATTATAATTCATCTTTAAATTCTGGATTTTACCCGATTTGATAAGTATCCTTGAATCGCGAAAATCCGGGAAAAGGAATTGCGGCTGGGATTCAATCACATCCATCTGCCCTGAAAGGGTAACTGTCGTGCCGAAAAAAATTCCTGCCAGCACTACAGAAAGCAAATACGTCCTGATTGATCTTTTCATTATTTTATTATATGAGTATCAGGAATCATTAATACTATTTACAAAATCGCTTTAAAATCAATTTATTTACCCTACCTCAGGGGAGTAAATTGATTTTCTTCGCTCCCCTTGGGGCCGGGGTAGACGAAGAAAATCAATGAAATATTGTGTATGATTCCTGATACTCATATTTTATTATAAACTTAGAATTGTTACATAACGTCAGTTCTTTTAACTTAAAGATTATTGTTGAAAAAAGCAGGAGATAAACAGAAGATATTCATAATGTTCAGTCATTAAAGTAAAAGTAAATTTAATTATAAATTGCTTCCGTTTAATCATAATTGCTGATAATCAGAAAAATGTTTGATAAAAGTCAGGAAATCAACAAAAAAGATTACTATTTTTGGTTCTTTTGAGTATCCAAAGGATTAAGATCAGAATAATATCCGGGGACAATTTAAAACTTAACCTAAATTTTACGATATGAAAAACATTTCCAGACGCAAATTTATTCGGAACACAGTCGTTGGAGCCACTGGTATTACAATGCTTCCGCTTCTGCAGGGCTTTAAACCGGGGCCTAACGATACAGTCAGACTGGGGTTCATCGGGCTTGGCCAGCAGAGCATGAACCTGCTTAACGGTATGAGCAGGATACCGGGCGTACAGGTTGTAGCCGGGGCTGATGTGTATGGTATCAAAAGAGAGCGGTTTGAGCAAAGGGTAATAGAATATGCCAAGGCAAATAAACAGACTGCTTCAGTTACTACCTATGCCGACTACCGGAAAGTGCTTGACCGTAATGATGTTGATGCCGTCGTTATTGCTACACCCGACCACTGGCATGCAATGATAGCAATTGCAGCTTGCAAGGCAGGTAAAGACATCTATCAGGAAAAACCTATTACATTCACAATTAAGGAAGGTAAAAAAGTTGCAGAAGCTGTAAGAAAACACAATATCATTTTTGCTACAGGAAGCCAGCAGCGCTCCGATAGTAATTATCAGCATGCTGTTAACATGGTCCACAGAGAAGCTATCGGGAAACTGACAAAAGTATGGGCTTATGTCGGACCCGGACCGGATCCTTATGATCTGCCTGAACAACCTGTTCCTAAAGATCTTGACTGGAGAACATGGATTGGCCCTCTTAAATATATCCATTACAATGAGAGACTTAACCCTGTTGTGTCGCTCAGGCCGGTTAAAAATGAAACTTACTGGGGTGCATGGCGCTACTATAAAGAGACCGGTGGTGGTTATACATGCGATTGGGGCGCTCATAACTTTGACATCGGACAATGGGGCCTGGGTAAAGACCACAGCGGACCCGTACAGATAATCCCTCCTGGATTCGAGGGCACCCAGTACCTTACTTATGTTTATGACAACGGATTGGAAATGATCAATCAACCTTACGATGACAAAAAAACCCTAGGTATAAAATTCTGGGGAAGCGATGGCTGGATAAGCGTATCAAGAGGACAGATAGATGCTTCAGATCCTTCTCTTCTGCCTCCTCAGGATGTAAAACCGGATCCGGGACTGTATGAAAGAAGCTCCCTCCATGTTGAGAACTTCATACAGGCAGTTAAATCACGACGTGATCCTATCGCTCCTGTAGAAGTGGGAATGAGAACCTGCACTACCTGTATCCTCGGAAATGTGGCAATAGAACTTGGGAGACCCGTTTACTGGTCGCCTGATGTACAGTATTTCATTAATGATCCTGAAGCTGAGATCTGGTACCACAGAGAATATCAGAACGGATATCAGCTTTAATACAACAGCCTTAAAAGGTTGACAATTATTCTTAAGACCTGCAACGATTCACTGATTTCTGTTGCAGGTTTTTTTTAATGAAACCCTGCAGGAAAATGCTCCTGAGACCAGAAAAGTATAAAGCCTTTTAAAAAAAGAAAATCTTTATTTGCTTAAAACCCGCCTGATATAAGAATATTATATCGAAAAAATCTTAATTTAGCTTTATTAACTAAAAACTCAATCTACTACCGTGAAGAACAAAACTGATTTTCTGAAAAAAACTGGAATTATTGCAATTTCATCTATTGCAGTTGCAATTGTTACTCTTATCTCCTGTCAAAGTACGAATAATGAAAAACAAAGCAGTTATGGTGAAGACAGGGCTCTTATTGAAGACCTGCAGGCACGTTATATGTTTGCAATGGATAATAAGGATTATGATACCTATGTAAGAACCTTTACTGAAGACGGGATCCTTGATATAGGTGAAGGTGAATGGAAAGGCCGCGATTTTATAAAGCAAACATTGGAAGCCATCCCTGCGCGTGTGCCTGTTTATAAAGACACAACCCTGCATCGCATGACCGGAAGGCATAACATTACAAATATCGTCGTGAAAGTTAAAGGTGACTCTGCATGGGGAAGATCTTACTGGTTCTATATGTTCAATGATAATCCCCAGCGTGCAGGTATGATTGAAAATTATGGCCATTATGAGGATGTCATGGTAAAAGTTGACGGGCAGTGGTTATTCAGCAAGAGGAAAATCTTTAATGAACAGATAGGTCGCTGGGCTGCTCCTGTTGGAAATCCTGCCTGGTAGAATTATATCTTTAATTGGGCTAAAGCCCCCGGCTGGCATTTGTGGGGCGTACTGGAATCGAACCAGTGACCTCTTGCCTGTCAAGCAAGCGTTCTGAACCAACTGAACTAACGTCCCTTATCTTTCGCAAAAATAATATTTAATTTCTATCTGTCACTATCTGGCTTTTTTATAATAATTTCGAATATTGAATAATTAAATCCTCTGAAAAATGACATCACATGAAATTGAATATAAAATTATCGGAGAAGATATCCAGTTCGTAGAGATTGAACTCGATCCCAATGAAACAGTTATTGCAGAAGCCGGCACTATGGTCTACATGGAAAAAGGAATTACCTATGATGTGAAAATGGGCGATGGTGCCACTCCTAACCAGAGCTTCATGGGAACCCTGCTATCTGCCGGCTCCAGGCTTATAACGGGAGAATCGCTTTTTCTTACACATTTTACCAATAAAGGTCACTCAAAAAGTAAGGTCGCTTTTTCCGCTCCCTACCCCGGAACAATAATACCTATAGATCTTAAAAATGTAAGGAACTCCCTTATAGTACAAAAAGACGGATTCCTCTGCGCAGCTTTCGGAACAAAACTAACTGTGACCCTTAACAGGAAACTGGGAGCCGGATTTCTTGGAGGAGAAGGATTCATCCTTCAGAAACTTGAAGGTGACGGAAAAGCTTTCGTTCATGCAGGAGGAACCGTTATAGAAAGACAGCTGAACAATGATAAGCTGCGTATCGACACAGGGTGCATTGTTGCCTATGAACCATCACTTGATTTTGATATTGAAACTTCCGGAAGCCTCAAATCTATGTTGTTCGGCGGGGAAGGACTGTTTCTGGCTACGATAAGCGGGACAGGTAAAGTATGGCTTCAGTCGATGCCCGTCCGTAAACTAATCAGAGCCCTGGCGCCTTATGGCGCTAACAGGGGAAAAGAGGCAAGGTCAATCCTTGGAAACTTCCTGGAGCGCTAGAGATCAGGTAAAATCAAAACCGGAAATATAAGCCGGGACATCATAAAAACGATCTTTATCCTCATCACGGAAGTTGACGAATTTTGTAAAGACCAGTCCGGGTTTCGCGTTGAGCATCCTGTTAAGCGCCCCCATTCTCCCGCCGCTCCTTATTTTATCATAAAGCGTGCTGCGGTCATCAAGCCACATTAACCCGGTATTGAATCCCTCCGCAGCACAAACTGCTTCAAAGAGATCAGGCAGCACCTCTTCCCTGCCTTTCTTACAGCAGATCGCATCAAAGACAAGAAATTTGAACTCCCCGGGGCTGAATAATTTCTTTAAGTAAGGAGCGCCCGGCAGCACCTTCATTATTATCCAACCCCAGACCCCCGGTATGTTATATACCTTGTAAGCCGAAGGTATCGCACAGACACCTGCAATAATCTCATCACCTTCCCTGAGTACATAGTACCTGTCATCATAAAAAACAAAATCGGTGCTGAAAAATGAGTAATCCCTGTAAAAATCCAAAAGCATTTTCAGCATCCCTGGTTTCCCTGCATCCTGAAGCTTTGAAACCCTTTCATCAGGTTTTGGGTTGAAACGGCTGAAGGCCACTGTAAGGAAAGATCTTATATGCTCATAGCCAGCCTGCTGTACAAGGTTCTTGGATCGTTCATTCATGCTTTCGATAAAACCATACATGATATGTTTGTCAGCTTCAAAAACCTGTGGCAGTTCAAGAAGATGCGGTTTACTGAATATGTCAAGAGTCTTACGCTTAAAGGAATCATCAGGTTCCTGTCTTATCAGCTCCTTTTCTCCCTTTTGCCATCTGGTATCTGATTGATAAACAGATTGAAATGCAAAATATCTTAAATAAGTTGAAGGGAAAGCAAGGGCTCCCTGTCCGGACATGCGGAAACAGGCACCGACAGTGCCGGTTATCTTGTTATTTTTATATAATGACACAAACCTTATCTGATCACCATAGGCATTTATCTTCTTATCAATATTCTGAAGCTGAAATCTCATGCCTCCTTCTGAACCCTGTACAGCATGGTTCAGAATATCAAGAATACCTTCATTAGCTTTATTTGTAATCTTAACCTCCAGTCCTCCAAATTCCAAAATTGTTTTTCCAGACATATTCTTTTCTTAAATTAGTTAGCTGGTGTGTTATCAATTGAGCCGAATACTTTGCGCAGCAGTGGTGTTACCCTGGCCGATACATCCCTTCTGATCTTCAGCTCTTCAGCTTCGACCTTCAGAAAAATACCTGAGAGTGCTTTATTGGTGAGATAATCATTGAGATCAGTGTTGACCGGTTTCAGATTCGCTAAACGGCCTGCAACAGAATTAGCAAGAGTGTTCCACCTCCCTGTAAGTGTCTCCCACGAATCCATTGTGGAAATATTCCCTACAATATCTTTTTCAGTTGAAGCCTGTATCCTTGGCTTATATAATGAATACAAGTCATTATATGTTGTGTTTCTGAGGTATTGTGTAGCCGCATAATCAGCCCCGTTAAGGATGTTGAATGCATCTTTTATTGTCATTCCCGTTATACTGTTCACAAAGATCGGGGTTACCTCTTTTGCTGCATCTTCTGCTGCCCTGTTGATCCTGAGAATCACATCTTCGACAAGCTGAGTACCCCCGGGTATCCTTGATATATTGTCAATAATAACTTTTGCCTCATCCGGAAGCAATATCTTCACCAGGTCGTCACCATAATATCCGTTCTCAAGAGCAAGCCGCTGAGCTGAGTTTCTCGCTCCGGTACTGAGAGCTTCTTTTAATCCGCCGATAACTTCGGCTTCTGTAAGAGGTCCGGTCCCGACAGTTTCAAGGACCTTCATAAGTTCAGCACATGAGGTGAGGATCAATATGATTGTCAGAAACAGCAATATCCTTGTCTTCATAATAGTGATTTTTCCTGCAAGATACAAAATATAAAAATTCACAAACGACTACATTGAAGGACTGGGAGGATTTTATCGGATAACAGGGCTAGTCAGATCCGGGGCCTACAATTCTGACTGATCAATCACATTATAAATGTGAACAGGTTCCGGGCAATTATCAGATCCTCCGGGTTTGTTATTTTAATGTTTTCCCTGTTCCCTTCAACAAGGTTTATCCTTTCGCCCGTTTTTTCGAGAACTGTGGCATCATCAGTGAATTCAGGAAGATAATCCTGATGATATGCTTTTTTTATAAGGTCTGTCCTGAAAACCTGCGGGGTCTGTATAAGCTTAATCTGCATTCTGTCGACCGGAATATTGCTGTCTCCGGTAACCATTCTGATTGTTTCTGAAGGGGATACAACAGGAATAGCATTACCCAGTTTTTCAGCAGTTTCAAAACATCTTTTTATAGTATCAATACTCACCAAAGGTCTGACTCCGTCATGGATAGCAACGAGTCCCGGTGAATCTATTAATTCGAGTCCGTTCTTTACAGAGAAAAACCTGGCTTCCCCTCCCTTCACTATTGTATGTGAAATGTTGAACGAATACCTTACCTGCAGTTCGTTCCAGTGTAAAAGCTGATCCGACGGTAATACAGTAATTATCTCTATCGATGGGTCATAGGTGAAGAATCTTTCGATAGTATGCATTAATACCGTTTTACCTGCAACCTCAAGATACTGCTTGGGGATATCAGTGCCCATGCGTCTGCCGCGGCCTCCGGCAACTATCAAGGCATAAAGCTTCATAACAAATCAGATTATCAGTTCGAAATAAGAATCACTGACCAAAGGCCGGGTTCCAATGTAAACCCGTTTTAATCCTTTGTATAAAGGAATCTCCTGATACTTCTTTTAGGCGTTTTGGCAAATTCCTCAGGATGTATCCTGAATTTTGTCACAGCCATATAGTCAGGGACCTTTTCATTTACAGTCTTTCTTGTTTTCTCAAGGATCTGTACAAGCTGATCTTCGGAGATATTGTCCTTTTTCATCGTCTCATGATCAGGATAGATCAAGCCTACAAGTTTGTTATCTTCAAGAATTACAAGCGATTCAGCAATATAATCCATGTTATTTATAATCGCCTCAATCTCTTCCGGGAATATGTTCTTTCCTGACGGACCCAGGATCATGACCTTGCTTCGGCCCCTGATAAATATGTTGCCTTCTTTATCAATCACTCCGAGGTCGCCTGTATGCATCCATCCTTTATCGTCAATTATTTCCTTAGTGGCCTTTTCATTCTTATAATATCCGAGCATTACATTATCGCCTCTCAGGATGATCTCCCCTATCTCTTTTTCCGGATTTGAAGAATCTATTGTAACTTCAAGAGTATCAACAGCTTTTCCTGAAGCGCCGAGTTTTGTGGTGTCCCACGAGCAATAGCTTATAAGCGGACCGCATTCGGTCATCCCATAACCGACTGTGAACTCGAAGCCGATTTTTCTGAAAAACCTTTCAGCTTCAGAATTTAATGCTGCACCTCCAATAACAACTTCCTTAAATCTCCCTCCGAAAGAATCAGTCAGCTTAGCTTTAATCTTCTTATGTATAATCTTGTTTAACCCTGGTATTGCAAGGAGCATCTTCATGTGAGGTTTACGGATCACGGGCAGTATCTGCTTCTTGAAGATCTTTTCAATAACAAGAGGAACCGATAATATCAGCCTCGGCCTTATCTCCTTGAAAGCCTGGAGTATGATCTGTGGTGATGGAGTTTTTGAAAGAATTGTAATATGGCATCCGAAAGTGAAAGGAAAAAGGAATTCAAACGCACATCCGTAAGTGTGGGCCAGGGGTAAAAATGACACAAGCGGATCGCCCGACTTGAGAGGCATGTGTTCCTGGGCAAATTTAATGTTTGCTGCAAGGCTTCTGTGTGGTATCATAACCCCTTTTGAGAATCCTGTTGTCCCTCCTGTATAGCTTATAACAGCAAGCTTGTCGTTTGTAATATCCGAGAATCTGATTTGTTCTGGTTTTATTTCCGGCCAGGTCTGCGCGAATTTCTCATTGAGCTGTGAATATTTCTCCTTTATCTGAGCACTTGAATCAAGTAATGAAAAATCATCAAGAGAAATTACACCCGCTATTGAAGGTGTTTTAATATTTCTGATTGTCTCGAAGATCTTTTCATCAGCGAACATCAGTCTTGAATCCGAATGATTGACAAGATTGACAAGATCATCAGGTTTAAAATCTGGCAGAACAGGTACAATAACTGCTCCGTAGGTCAGAACAGAAAGATACATGGCACACCAGTTTGCGGAATTTCTGCCAATAAGTGCAATTTTATCCCCTTCAACGATGCCAATATCTTTAAAGAATATATGATACTTTAATATCAATGCGGCTATTTCCTTGTAGGTATAGCCCTTTTCCCTGTAGTTTGACAAAGCTTCAATATCCCAGTTCTGCCTTATGCTTTGCTCTATATACCCTATTATACGTTCCTTTATCATAGGTTCTGGTTTTAGTTAATCACAACAAAATTAAAATATGGCGGTTAAATATAGCAAGTTTATCCCGGTCTTTTTGCATATAACTGGATCATAAAGATTTCTTAAATGAAGTACATAAGGAGTATAGCCAGGACCGAAATAATATTTACAACTGTGAAGAAATAGTTGTATCCCTCCCGCTTTTTACTGAAATGTCCGAGTTTGCGGGCAAGTATCCCGATAGTGGGGGCGAAAAGAACTATCAGAAAAGCAAAAAACTCCACACCAAAGAAAACCTGTTCCAGACCACCTTTGACAAGGGCTGAAAAATATACAACTATAAGAAGTATAAGCAAATAGAAGAGATAGCTGATCTTCAGCAATAATGTTGATACAAGTCTTCGTTTATGAAGCTGATGGGGTTTCAGATATGCATAGGCAAGTGCAAAAATGATTATTATAAATACGACTCCCAGAATATGATTCAGTATTTCGTTGAAATTCGCCATTACTTCCTCATTTAAATTATCAATCCTGTTTCATTTCGGCCCATACAAGAGAACTGGCACCCAGCACTGCAGCATTCCGGGTGTTGAGCTCTGATGGAAGCAGTTTAACCTTTCCCCTGTAAATATCAAGAAGATTTTCTTCCATAGATTTCCTGGCAGGTTCAAATATCAGATCCCCTGCAAGAGAGAGTCCGCCAAATAAAAAAACTGCTTCGGGGTTCGTGTGTGCAACAATGTCAGACAGTTTGAATCCGAGTATCATACCTGTATGCTGAAATGCTCGTATTGCAAGAGTATCTCCCTGTTTTGCTGCATCGTGTATCATTTTTGCATCAAGTTCTTCAAAGCTGTACTTCCTTAGAATGCTTGGCTGTATACTGTCTGCCATGATCTTCAGTAGTGTCCTCTTAAGTCCGGTTGCCGAAACATAGGTCTCCAGGCATCCTCTTTTCCCGCATCCGCATTCCCTGTTTGATTGTCCCGGACTTATAGCAGTATGCCCGATCTCTCCTGCAAATCCATCATGGCCGTATACTAGCCTGCCGCCAATAACGAAACCGCTGCCAAGGCCTGTTCCAAGGGTAATCACAACGAAATCCTTCATTCCCCGGGCTCCGCCGTAAATCATCTCACCAACAGCTGCCGCATTTGCATCATTTGTTACTATAACCGGAAGATTTGTGTGCCTTTGGAACAGGTCGGAGACAGGGAGTATCCCTTTCCAGGGCAAACCTGCGGCATGTTCAATTGTCCCCTTGTTTATGTTTCCCATTGGGGCTCCTATCCCATAGCCCCTGATAATTATCTCTCTTCCTGCCCTCTGACCTGTTATAAGTATCTTTTGGTACAATTCTGTAATAAAAACTTCTATCTCATCAAATTGATTTGTTGCAACAGTATCACCGGCAAGGATATTACCCTGCCGGTCAACAATCCCAAACACTGTATTTGTCCCCCCTATATCAATTCCTGCAGCTACATCTGTTGCTCCCATTCGATTTTTTGAAATAATGACTTTATTATTACACCGGACCTTATGTTTTAAGTCCTATTCCGGTACGTATTCGTTACCAACCTTCCTGGCCCTCCTGGGATGATCAAGGTCAATACCGAGAGAAATACCAGTTTCGACAAGTATATTCCAGCCGGCTGTCAGCTGAAGATATTCTGCATACTGATCAATCTGGGGAATCACTACCGTCGGGAACATAGTTTTCTGTGAAGAAATGGCTATAATCTTTATGCCAACATTCTTAACGAGACATTCAAGGAATTTATCCTGGTCAACATCAAAAGGATCAACCCAGATAAGAACTTCGTTTTTATCCATTACCTCCTCAATCCCGTGCAAGGCATAAGTACCCTCGAGAAAATCAGATTTCTTCCTTGTGATCTCATTTGTTTTTAGTGCTAATTCAGCAGCAACACCGTTATCTCTTCCTGCCCAGTAAAGTACATCGGCATTTTTAATAACATCTATTACTTCCTTGTCTATTTCTGCTGTAAGCACTTCTTCCGTCTTATCGCCTAAAACCTTTAACCCTTCCATTTTCTCACCACGCATATTCCTGAGGAGAGAATCATAAAAAAGACCCTGCTCGATAACTGATTTTGTTGCGGCAACCGCATCTTCCTTCCCGCAGGACAGGACATGGGTATCTGTGGCAAATTCTTCAAGCTTGGTGTTCCTGTTAGCTGTCAGCGCGTATATAGCATTATGATTCTTATCTTTAAGAATCTTAACAAGACGGATCACCTCTTTTGTCTGACCCGAATTTGAAGCCGTAAAAACAGAAAAATCATCAAGGTTATATTCCCTTGCCTGGGTACAACCTTCAGTAATAACAGGAAGCAGAAATTGCTTCCTGAAGTTGGAATAAATAGCCCTTTTAGCCGGAAATAACCTGCTGCTGCCCTCTCCGGTCAGAAAGAGACCTTTTCGTGATTTAATATTTTTCACAAAGCGTTCAGAAACTGCCGGATCAAACGATCTGATTATTCCGGGGGTTTCCATCATTTCCCTTACAAGGGCAAATTTGCTGTAGCGGTTTTCTGTTAAGTTCATATAAATGTTTTAAAAATTAGAGACTAAATTTAGTTAATTTTTAATATAGAATTTAATGAGTATTAGGATTCATACACAATATTTCATTGATTCTGGCTTCGACAGGTTTGTACCGCTTCGCGGATACTCATATTGAATTTTACCGAGATTTTTTGTTCCATATAAGAGCTGCAGAGCCAAGGACTGCAGCATTATTTTCCGGTATACCTGATGGTAAAATCCTAACTGTTCCCCTGAATATTGGCATGATTTTCAGGTCGACATATTTTCTTACCGGTTCAGAGAGCATCTCTCCTGCCTTAGCCAGTCCGCCGAAAAGAAAGACCGCTTCGGGGCTCGAGAACACAACAGCATTGGCGATCCCGGCTGCAAGTTTTTCAGCTGTAAAGTCCATCGCTTCAAGTGCCAGGCTGTCTTCTGCTGCAGCTGCCTCAGCTATCATTTTTGAAGTGAGTTCCGACGGGGCTGTCCCTCTCAGTATACTATCTTCTCTCCTGTCACTCAGGAGAAACAGTACTGTCTTTACAAGTCCTGTTGCTGATGCGTAAGTCTCAAGACAGCCTCTTTGTCCGCAGCCGCATTGCCGTCCGTCAGGTACTACAACAGAATGCCCCAGTTCTCCTGCAAACCCGGTATGACCGTAAACAATCTCTCCGTTTATAACAATCCCACTGCCAAGGCCTGTTCCGAGTGTCAGGACAATAAAGTCTTTCATCCCCTTTGCTGCTCCGAAGATCATCTCACCCATGGCAGCGGCATTGGCATCATTAGTCATCAGGACAGGTACATCTATCTTTTCCCTTAACAGTGAAGCAAATGGGATGACACCCTGCCAGGCCAGATTTGGCGCAAGCTCAATTGTACCTCTGTAATAATTTGCATTGGGCGCTCCGATGCCGATACCAACAAGCTGAAGGCTTTCTTCCTTCGAAAGCATTCTGTTTACTGATGCCGCAAGAGCTGAAATAAAGTCTTTAATCTCAGGATAATCTGTCGTTATAAGCTCCTCCGTTGCTATTATATTGCCGGTCTGGTCGACCAGGCCTGATACAGTGTTTGTCCCACCTATATCAACACCTGCCACTACTTCTTTCATCTGCAATTAAAATTAGTGTTTATCTCCTTGTCCGGGATAAATCGTCTGTATTTCTGAATTTTTTGACATGCATCCCGCTTACATCCCAGAATAATTCATTTTCCCAGTTCTCTTTTATCTCAATCTCCATAGGCATGAATGAAACAGGTTCAGGCTGCCTTCCCGCTGCAAAATCCCCTGTTGTCCACTTCCCGTCACCATTCAGATCATAGATTATCTTCAACCTGTACATCCCCTTTTCCAGATAGGGAAATTCTGCTTTCCCGTCCTGATCCATAAGGATTTCCTTCCTGAGCTTCTCGTCAGAAGATAACAGTTGAATGATCCTTTTCCCCTTATAATTATTGATATTCACAATAAGTTTTCCGAAAGTGGAATTATCCCTTATACTGAATTGTACTCCTGTTGAATCATTCTCTGCACCATAAATGTCGCCGAAGGCTGCAGAATCAGTAAGCAGAAGATAATTCTCCCCCTGCAAAAAGGCTGCATTCAGCAATATTCTGCAGGAGTTCATGCTGTCCCGTGTCAGCTTATAGCTTAACCTGTTTCTTTCCTTGTCTGACAGCCTGTAGAGCATAATTCCTGATGTATCTGGTTCCCTGAAAGGGGTCTGCGACAGAAAGGATATTGCCTGGCCGGGAGTAAGCTTCCCGGACGATGCGGAGGAGATCACCCTGTAAGGTTCGGGCTTTCTTGTTCCCCTTGTGGCCCTGGGAGCCAGGAATCTCATCACGGTTGTATCCTCTCTCATTATAATTGCACCTGTGGAATCTGTGAAGGGATACCTGATCAGAGCGTTGAGAACAGGCTGAGAATAAAGGGAAGTGTCTTTCAGCCATATAGAGAGAGTATCCTTTCCCCGGCTCCTTTCTGTCAGCCAGCTGCTTTCTTCGGTCCCCGGCAATGAAAAACTGAATTCCATTGAATCCGGTGGCAGGGAAAGAGTGAAGATCAGCTTATTTGCCTGCTGACGGGAAGATGAAGTAAGGTAGTAATTCTTCTTAAGCGGCTTGAAAAGGAAGAGTTTATATTCACCTTTAAGTATTACCGTATCAGCAAGGCCTGATTGTACAGATCTTATACCCGGAGTGTCTTTATTTTCCGGTAAAAAATCCTTCTCCGGTGAGATATGAATAATTGAATCGCGGAAAGCAAGCTCTTCATCGGGAAGATTATAGTTCTTGCTGTTGTCGGCATCTATCAGGGCAAAAATCCTGTATAGCCCTTCCTTTATATTATCGATCCTGAAATATCCGTTCTTATCAGCTTTTGAGATATAATCAGGTATCTTTTCAATGAAAGCTGAATCAGTCAGATCGCTGTAAAGCATTACAAGAGTATTTTCAGGAGGATTAAGATCAGACGCATTCAGTACATTGCCTGTAAGTGAGAGTGAATCAATCACCGGACCTGTTGAGAACACAAAACTGTAATTGCCGATAGTGTTCCCCTCATTCAGGTCCCCAACCGCATCCTGAAAATAGAAAGTATAGGTGGTACTGTCCCTAAGTTCGTCTTCATATTCAACAACAAGGTTTTTGCCCCTGACCGATATTTCAGGTCTTTTCTGCATTGGCGGTGAGACCATGAACTTCTCATTGACATCCCTGAGTTCAATATATTCATTAAAGGTTACTATAAACCTCTTCCCCGAAAAGTTCTTTGCACCAGATACCGGTTCGCTTTTAACAACAACCGGAGGAAGAACATCTTTTGGTCCGCCGGCAGGTGAGCTTATCTTTGCGCAGGCTGAGATCAATATGTATCCAAGAATTACAGAATATGATAGTCTGAAATAGCTCTCTCTGGTCATCCCGGCCTTTATTGTGAGTTACAAACTTACATCATTTTTTGAATGAGATCCTCATTTTGACTCTAAATCGAAATGAATAATAACAATTGAATACAGGCAATAATTTTTATTTTCTACCTTTGGAATTAATAATAACATGTCTGTTATGCATTTATATGTAATACCCTGGGATGTCAATCCGGAGATCTTCCGGATCGGTTCATTTGCAATAAGATGGTATGGCCTGTTGTTCGCCTCATCATTCCTTTTTGGATATATTATAATGCTTAAGATCTTCCGTAATGAGAACCTGACCGAGGCATTGCTTGATAAACTGACAATCTACATGGCCGTTGGAACTATCGTCGGAGCCCGTCTCGGACATTGTTTCTTTTATGAACCTGACTATTACCTTGCACATCCTCTTGAGATCTTCATGACCTGGCGCGGCGGGCTTGCCAGTCACGGAGCAGCGATAGGCATTCTCACAGCGATATGGCTCTTCTGCCGAAAGGAAAAGAAAGAGTATACATGGGTACTCGACAGAATAGCAATAGTTGTTGCCCTCTCCGGTTTTTTTATCAGGATGGGTAACCTTATGAATTCAGAAATATACGGTATTGAAACAACCGTTCCATGGGGCTTCGTATTCCTGCGTAACGGCGAGACTGCACCAAAGCACCCGACACAGATCTATGAAGCGCTTGCCTACATGGCTATCTTCCTGATATTGCTCCGGATCTACTGGCACAGGAAAGGTCAGTATATCCAGGGTACCCTTATCAGCCTGGCCTGTGTTCTGATCTTTGCAGCCCGCTTCTTTATTGAATTCCTTAAAGAAGACCAGGTTGATTTTGAAGCAACGATGAAACTCAATATGGGCCAGATATTAAGCATCCCTTTCATTCTTCTTGGAGGCTTATGGCTCTTTTACAGTCTCAAAAAGAAGAAAAGAGCTGTTATAAATAGGAAGTGATTTTAAGTTAAGTAATCCAGCTGGTAACCAAAAACCTTCTGCTGAGGATCATTTTCGCACAATCCCGTAGAAAAGGACATCAAGGATCCCGTTAAGCCTCTGTTCAATATCAACTTCTTTCTTTTTCCAGAAGAGCGGTACCTCAAGCCCTTTAAGCGCTGTCTGCACGGCAAGTGCTGTGAATTCACTGTTGGTTACTGAAAAGACTTTCTTCCTGGCTCCGTCGTAAAGAATAAGCCTTAATATTGCCAGTTCCTCCCGGTCATATTTCGCTCTTATTGTTTCGACAAAATCAAAGTGATCGAGGTTCTTATCGAAAATTGCATTATAGTAATTCGATAGTTTTTCGAACGCTTTCATCCTTACAAAAACATAATTTCTCATTTTTTCAATAGGGGAAGCGACAGATTTGATGGCCTTAGTGAGCTCATTTCTAAGTATATTAGCTTCATTCAATACTACGGCTTCAAATATCTCCTCCTTGCCGGGGAAATAGTAATAAATTGAACTTTTACCCATTTTAAGAGCTTTGGATATCTCATCCATTGTGGTCTTTCTGAAACCATAACGGCTGAATATCTGCCCTGCAGTAACTATTATCTTCTTCCTAAATTCTTCTTTATTAACCATATATATCCAGTAACAAAGCGGACATCCTACAATCTGCAAATTTACAATATAAATTATTGTACACAAAATTTTCGAATATTCTGGTCGATAATTCGAATTCCGGAATCTGACTGCGTCAGAAAACCCTGATCATTTTTTCTATCCCGGATATTATTTCCGGAATTTTGTAATTTTAAACCTGCTTATTAAATCAGAAAAGAAGATAATCAAGTGTTTGTCAGCGGAAAAAATTATCAGAGTATATGGATCGATGAATCTGATCCGACTGTAGTAAGTGTAATAGATCAGCAAAGGCTGCCATTCTTTTTTGAGATCAGGGATCTCAGGACGGTTGATGATATATACCTTGCCATAAGTGATATGACAATCCGTGGAGCCCCTCTTATCGGAGCTGCAGGAGCTTTCGGGATCTATCTTGCAACTCTCGAGATCACTTCGGCAGTCAACCCGCGTCATCATCTTGAAAATGCATCAAGATATCTGACATCATGCCGGCCAACTGCTGTTAATCTTGCCTGGGCTGTTAAGTATATGATGCAAAGTCTTGAAGATGTTCCGGAAGAGGATCTGTCTTCCTCCGCTTTAAAAACTGCGCGTGAGATCTGTGATATTGAAATAGAGAACTGCAGGTCAATAGGAATTTACGGATTAGCCCTTCTTGAGAATATAAGTAAATCAAAGCAAGGTGTTCCTGTCAACATCCTCACTCATTGCAATGCCGGATGGCTGGCCTGTGTCGATTACGGTACTGCTGCTGCTCCTGTCTACCTCGCACATGATGCCGGTATACCTGTCCATGTCTGGGTCGATGAAACGCGTCCCAGAAACCAGGGGTCAAGACTGACTGCCTGGGAACTTGAACAGGCGGGAGTCCCTTATACACTGATAACTGATAATACAGGCGGTCATCTTATGCAAAATGGAATGGTTGACATCGTTATTGTCGGGTGTGACAGGGCTTCAAAAAAAGGTGATGTCGCCAACAAAATAGGTACCTACCTTAAAGCTTTGGCTGCAAAGGATAACGGTATCCCCTTTTACGCAGCGCTTCCATCAACTTCAATCGATCTGAATATTTCAGATGCTTTTTCGGAGATACCTGTTGAGGAACGAGACCCTGAGGAGGTGACATCAGTATCAGGCCTTTCAGGCGGAGAAATAATAAGTGTAAGGATCTGCCCTGAAAAGGCTGAAGCAGATAATTACGGGTTTGATATAACACCAGCCAGGCTGATAAGCGGACTGATAACAGAAAAAGGGATAATAAAACCCGAAGAATCGGAAATAAAAAGATTATTTTCACAAATAAAATAAGATAATGGAAGGGGTTGTTAAATTCAACTGTCACTGGAACCAGTCGGGCCCGGTTATAACTGACGAACAGTATGAAATTATTAACTACTGGCGGGAGATACTTTATAATATGGATCTTATCGGGGCTTATGAGAACGGCATTGGATTCGGTAACATAAGCATGAGGATCAGAGGCGGTAACCAATTCATGATTACAGCTTCGGCAACAGGCGAGATACCAGAACTTGAACCCGGACATTATGTCAAGGTGAATTCCTTCAACATAGATGACAATGCCGTTCAATGTATCGGACCCCTGAAGGCATCATCGGAATCCCTGACTCATGCGGCGATCTACCTTGCCGATCCCGGAGCAAATGCAATAGTTCATGTTCACAATATTGACCTCTGGAATGAGATAATCTATAAGGTCCCGACAACAAACCCTGCAATGGATTACGGAACAACGGGGCTGGCAAAGGATATTTTCAGACTTTTCAGCGATTCAGATGTCTTTGAAAAAAGAATAATCGTTATGGCCGGAGACAGAGCCGGCATACTTACTTTCGGCCATGACATGGATGAAGCCGTGAATGTGCTTATGCAGTATCTCAAAAAGAAATGATTCCCAATACCGGAATAAATTGAAAAATACTGAGCTTATCTGATACTGTTTATCCCCGTAAATCATTTTTAATATTAACCCTGCGAAATATTCGGGCAAAGAGTGCTTATTTAGCGTTTTATTTTTTTTATGTCAGGCTGGAAAAGAGTATTCGGAATAATCTGGACAGGGCAGCTGGTATCAACACTGAGCAGTGCCATTGTAGGATATGCAGTTGTCTTCTGGCTGAGCATGGAGACAAAATCTGCAGAGGTCCTTGCTTATGCAACTATTGCTGCTTTATTGCCTCAACTCGTCATCGGTCCGCTTACAGGAGTATTCATCGACAGATGGGACAGGAGAAGGACAATGATAATAGCTGATATCTTCATTGCTGTCTGCTCATTCATAATGGCTCTTATGTTCCTTAAGGGCAATGTAAAGATCTCCTTTGTTTATCTTCTGCTTGTCCTTCGTTCTCTGGGCAGCGCCTTTCATGTCCCGGCAATGCAGGCTTCTGTTCCACTCCTTGCCCCTGAAGCTGAACTAATGAGGATATCAGGGGTGAACCAGGTTATACAGTCTGTAAGTACAATTGCCGGTCCTGCGCTGGCTGCACTTATGATCAGCCTCCTTGATATGACCTGGGTGCTGATGGCAGATGTCTTTGGTGCCGTGATTGCCTGTATTTCTCTTCTCATGGTTAGTATTCCAAATCCCGTGAAAAAAGAAAATGCTCCTGAGCCTCACGTGTTAAGAGAACTGAAAGAAGGATTGCACGAAATATATATACGCCCTGGATTATTATGGCTTTTTATAGTCATCGTCCTTGCCCATTTCTTTATAATGCCTGTGGCAGCCCTTTTTCCGCTGATGACAATCAATCACTTTAACGGCGGGACATACCAGATGAGCATTGTGGAAGTTGCATGGGGCCTTGGAATGCTTGCCGGCGGGGCCTTGCTGGGCATAAAGAAGGTTAAGATAAGTGAGATACTTATAATCAATGCCATGTTCCTGATACTGGGACTTACATTTTTATTTTCGGGTCTCCTGCCCGAATCAGGGTTCTGGTATTTTGCAGGCCTGACGCTTGTGGGCGGCATTACAATGGCCTTATTCTCGGCTGCATTTACAGTTGTCATACAGACAAGCGTTGATACTACAGTTATGGGAAGGGTATTTTCTATCTATGGCAGTATCACTCTTCTTCCGTCAATGTTCGGACTGCTGCAGACAGGTTATGTTGCCGATGCAATAGGTGTTCCCAATGCATTTATAATTTCCGGAAGCGCTCTTACCCTACTGGGAGCTGTCGCATTCTACATACCCGCACTGAAAGCAATGGCTGTAAAAACAATGCCCGTGACGGATTTAAACAAGAAAAATTAATACATTTATTTGATTTTCACATTCACGAATTCATAACCTAATCTGCAAATGAAAAAAATAACAGGATTAGTGCTTTCATTATTCATCTTCTGCGGCATCTCAGCACAGAAGCCGCCATTTTATAAGAATTTTACAGTTTCGGCCTATGCCAGAGCCTATGAAGTAAGGGATATGGCCGACCAGAAAAAGCTTCAGGAGACATGGGACCTTATAAGCCGCCAGGTTAAGATCGATAAGATATATCTCGAAACCCACCGTGACAAGCTGATAGTCGATGAAAAGACCCTCGCCTCAGCTATAAAATTTTTCCGGTCAAAAGGGTTAAAAGTTGCCGGAGGAATAACATATACCATTGATGAGAGCAACAATTTTGAGACCTTCTGCTATTCCAATCCCGAACACAGGGCACTGGCAAAAGAGATAGCCGAATATACAGCCAGGCATTTTGATGAATTCATCCTTGACGACTTCTTCTTCACCTCCTGCAAATGCGATCTGTGCATCAAGGCAAAGGGTGATATGAGCTGGACTGATTTCCGGCTTAAGCTGATGACTGATGCTGCCCGTGATCTTATTATCAATCCTGCAAAAGCTGTTAATCCGAAAGTGAAGATCGTTATCAAATACCCTAACTGGTATGAGCATTTCCAGGGGCTGGGATTCAATCTCGAAGACGAACCAAAAATGTTTGACGGGATTTATACGGGTACCGAGACCCGCGATGCAGTAAGCTCCGACCAGCACCTTCAGCAATATGAAAGTTACCTGATCTTCAGGTATTTTGAGAATATCGCCCCGGGACGCAATGGAGGCGGCTGGGTCGATTCAGGCGGTGCTTCTTATCTTGACCGTTACACGGAGCAATTCTGGCTGACACTATTTGCAAAAGCCCCTGAGATAACTATGTTCGATTGGAGGCAGCTTCAATCTGCAGTACGTCCCGGCCAGAGAGGCGCCTGGCAGGGAACAGGCACAAGCTTCGACTTCGATGAAATGATGAAACCCTATAAGCTGGCTGACGGCACAGAGGTAAAACCTTCAACTATAGCAAGAGCTGCCGGAATGACATTCGAACAGGTAGATAAATTCATCGGACAGCTCGGTAATCCTGTTGGACTGAAAAGTTACCGGCCTTATCATGCCACAGGGGAGGATTTCCTTCAGAATTACCTTGGGATGATAGGCATTCCGATGGATCTGGTTCCGGAATTTCCTGACGATGGCAAGATGATACTGCTCACTGAATCAGCTAAATATGATCCGGCAATAGTACAAAAGATCAGGCAGCGTATTCAGTCGGGTAAAAATGTAATGATCACTTCGGGTTTACTTAGGGCTCTTCAGGGAAAGGGCATAGAAGATATTGCGGAGCTGACCTGTACAGACAGGAAAGCACTTGTAAGTGAATTCAAGGCAGGATGGGGAAAGACTGTCAGATCATCACAGGAGATACTGATTCCTCAGATCAATTATCTGACGAATGATTCCTGGGAAGAGATATCTGCTATCAGGGGTGCTACAGGCTGGCCACTGCTGCACAGGGCTCAGTACTCTAAAGGTTATCTTTACGTACTTACTATACCCGAGAACTTCTCAGATCTGTACCAGTATCCGCCTGAAGTGCTTAACCGTATCCGCAGTGTAGCTTCGCAGGGATTGAATGTACGGCTGGAAGGTCCTTCGAATGTCAGTCTGTTCCTGTATGATAACGGGACATTCATAGTGGAATCATTTCTTCCGGAGCCTGTAAAAGTTAAGGTTATTACAAGCGGTACAGCAAGTGTCATTGAGGACCTGATTTCGGGAGAAACGACAAAAGGGGCTGCTGTTCAGGTTTTTATGGCAAGGAACAGGCAGGCTGATCCCGAGCATAGTTATGAGATCGCAATAAAGCCTCATTCTTACAGGGTTTTCCGGGTAAAGGACAATAAACAGGGAAGTGCGAGATCAGATTAACCCTTAAATAACAAACAAGAATTAAGTGTTTTTGGATAATTCCTTACAAATAATTAATATTGCAGTCCGGAAAACCGGGTGCAGGGCCCATAGCTCAGATGGTTAGAGCATCCCGACTGAAGTCGGGAGGGTCGCTGGTTCTTTTAATATAGTATTTTTGGGGCCCATAGCTCAGATGGTTAGAGCACCTGACTCATAATCAGGGGGTCGCTGG
>CAYNRI010000016.1:0-39908 GCA_964399575.1 uncultured Rikenellaceae bacterium | reverse complement strand
CAATACCTTCTCTGACACTAAATTTTGACTTCGGAACAAGATGAAAGCAGGTATAGTTATATTATCAGTACTGATGTTGCTGTCTGCAGCTTGTGTTACTCAGTTCATCCCGGAGACCGATGAGGAAAAGGACCTGCTTGTTGTTGAAGGTCTTATCACTGACCTGAGAGGGATCAACACAGTAAGATTATCAAAAACACTTCCTCTTGCCAGCAAAAGCACTACAAAACCGGCAAATGGATATACTGTTTCAATCAGCGACGATCTAGGAAATACATTTATGCTTAATGAAGTTACTGGCGGGACCTATACAACTGATTCTGCTGTCTTCCGGGGAGTACCGGGAAGAAAGTACCAGCTCATCATTAAGAGCAATAACAAGACCGGGCCGGATTTTACTTACAGGTCAATCCCTGCAGAAATGAAACCGGTACCTCCAATAGACTCTCTTTATTATGAAAAAATTGAACTGCAGGGAGAATATTTCAGGAAACATGATGCCTGCCAGATCTACCTCGACACGCACGATCCTGATAATGAATGCAGGTTCTACCGCTGGAATTACACTGAAACCTGGGAATTCCACATTCCCTTTCCGGTTACAAACAGGATATGCTGGATGACATATAATGCAGATGTTATAAATGTCAAATCAACTTTTTTATTGTCGGAAGACAGGGTAACAAAATATCCCTTGCTCTACATACCTGCAACAACAGACCGGTTGAGTGTGCACTACAGTATGCTTGTGAATCAGTACTCCCTGAGCGAGGATGAGTTTGATTACTGGTCAAAATTACAGAATATTACTGAAGAGATAGGATCTCTCTATGATATCACCCCGGCTGTTATTCCGGGCAATATTTTTTGTATCGAAGATCCGGGACTGACAGTGCTTGGCTATTTCAGCGTATCTTCATGTTCTTCAAAGAGAATTTTCATTGAAGAAAATTTCAAAGGCCTTGCCAATCCTTATTCTCAATGTATTTCTGACACTGTTCGTACAATTCGCGGATTGCAGGGGTTGAATTCCTATGTCTGGGTGCTCGAAGACCATGGGATGGAAATGCCTCCTTTCTACGTCCTTACACAGACTGAAGGCTGTGTCGACTGCCGGATAAGGGGATCAGCAGTTAAACCCTCCTGGTGGGATGATTATAAATAACACTTTGTTCACCTATGTACAGATATATTAAACCGGTCTTACTGATTTACCTCATCCTTGCTGGTTCGGTTAATCTGTCAGGGCAGATCGTTTCGGGCCTCAGCGAAGGCATAACTGAAAAGTTCCGGAGTTACTGTGAAGCAGTACCCTGGGAAGAAGTATTTGTTCATACCGACAGGGATGATTATATGGCAGGTGAAGAGCTATGGATGAGTGCCTGGCTTATTGACAAGGCCAGTGGCAGCTTATCGGACAACAGCAGGCTCGTCTATGTCGAACTCCTGAATCCTGACAGCAGGCCGGTTGTTCAGAAACGCTTCAGCCTTGAGAAAGGCTCAGGACCCGGATTGATAATACTGCCCGATTCCCTCAGCCCGGGGCAATATACCTTGCGAGCATATACAAACTGGATGAGGAATTTCCATCCGGAAACTTACTTTAAAAGGAAGCTTAATATTTATAATGCGCTGACTGACAAGGAATTCATCAGAACGCTAGACAAGCCTGGCACAGTATCAACCGATCCGGAAGATGCCGGCAAAAAGACCGGATTCAGTGCTGAAATAATTGATAATGAAAAGGAAGTTGCAGAGATTTGTATCAAGACTGATGATGATTTCCGTTCGAAAAACGGCAACTTTATGCATATCTTCGTTCATACCGGTGGAAAGGTTGACATTGACAGAACTTTCAATCTCACACATGATTCCCTAACAGTAAGCATCCGGGAGGCGTCCCTCTCTCCAGGCATAAATCATATAACAATTCTTAATTCTCTTTGGAAAGTATTATTTGAGCGGTACTTATATACGCCGGCAGAGGATGACAGAAAATTTGAACTTGACTGTCCTTCGGAGGCAGGTCTCAGAAGCAGGATCACTGTCGGATCGGGTACTGTGAACGGCCCCGTTCAGTCTAGGGGCAGAACGCATCTGAGTATATCGGCAGCTCCGGTCCGAAAACCTTCTTTAAATACTGATATAGTTGATTATCTGTTAATTGGATCTCAGTTTGGACCAGTTCCGGATAACTTGCGGGATAGCATAACAGGTAAGCTGCAGCCGGACCTGATAAATACATTCCTGAGAACTGCAAAAAGCAGGTGGATAAACTGGGAACTAATCCTAGCAGGCCGGCTTCCCGAACTGAAATATAAAATGGAGAAGGAGGATCATTATATAACTGGTAAGCTGTTGAACAGGGAAACCGGAGATCCTGAACCTGAAAAATACGTTTTTCTTTCGGTGCCGGGAAAAACAGCAGGCTTCCAGTATGCGAAGACTGACAGGGACGGGGATTTCAGCCTTAGTATCCCGGTAAACCATTCGTCAAGGGATCTGATAATTCAGCCCGAAGGGACCGGAGGAAATTACTCTATACGTTTTGGATCCTATTTCTCTGAGGAATACATTCCTGAAGGGGTTAAAGAAAAGATTATCCTTAATGATCTGCCGGATCATATATCAGATATGTTTGTGAATTACCAGGTCAGGAAGATCTATGGATCTTCTTCAAAAGGTGAGATGAGCCTGCTTTCTGATCCTGCAATAATCGCGAAAAGATTTTACGGGAAGCCGGATGCCACGATAATAATGGATGATTACATTAAGCTGCCTGTAATGGAAGAGGTCTTTTATGAGCTTTTACCGGGAGTAATGATGAAAAAACGGAGGACAGGCTATGAGTTTGAGATTATTGATCCTATCGATAATTATGTTTATGAGGTGGCTCCTGTGCTTTTTATTGACGGGGTAGTTGTTAATGATGCCGAAGTTATTGCAAATCTTGATCCTGAATTAGTTGAGCAGATAGATGTTGTCAGGGAAAGATACCTTGTTGGCGATTATGTTTTCTATGGTCTTATTAACATTATTACAAGGCGGGGTGATTACAGCAATGTGAGCCTGTCAGATCATGCTTTAAGGCTTTCATACAGTGCTGCAGAGCCTGTTTTTCAGTTCACGGCTCCTGATTATGCTTCGCAGCAATCGAAACTCAGCCGCACTCCTGATTTCAGAAACACCCTTTACTGGGATGCTGATTACAAAACCGAATCAGACAACAGGATCAGTTTCGATTTATGGACCTCTGATCAGCCTGGGGATTACGAAATAAATATTCAGGGCATTGCCTCTGATGGCAAGCCATTATCCTTAAGGAAAACCGTTAAAGTCAGATAGGCTTATCAGTTATCTGATCTCTTCCCATGTGTCGGTTCTGAATGAAGAGGCCGGCAGTCCTTCCGTGTTAAAAAGATCACCAATTATAAAATCCTTAAATGCATACCTGACTGCAACGGGAGCAGCTACTGATGGTGAGAAAACAGTAACTCCGTTATTTGTTATTATAGCCTGAGCCGGGAAAAAACGCCTGTTTGATCCCGCTATTTCGAAGCATTCTGGTACTTTTCCAAAAGTAGTGAGTCCGTTAGGGGCATTATCAAAAGTCAACCTGGCCATATTCCCTTCAATTGTCATTTCTTTTAATTCCGGTCCCTTGCAGGTAAATCCATTCTTTCCGTACGTTTTTGCCAGGGCAAGCAGAGCCAGGCGGTCACCAGCCGCCTTTTTATTTGCAGGATGTATGCAATCTTTTTCTCCTGTGTCCATTATGCATGCCATTCCGATGTTAGGGATTGCTGTTGAAGCTTTTAGCTGAGCCTCACGGAGATATGCGGAATTTGATCCTCCCTGGATCCCATAATCGTAAGGAGCTATCTGAACATAATAAAACGGAAATTCACCGACACCCCAGAGAGCCCTCCAGTCTTCAACAAGTCCCGGCATAAGCTTAACATATTGCTCATATTCATTCCTGTTCGACTCTCCCTGGTACCAGATCCCTCCACGTATTGCGAATCCGACAATCGGATTGACCATTGCATTAAAAAGTCCTGTCGGTGTCATCATATTTGCTTTTGCCGACTGTGACTTATCAGGCAGCCTGACCCAGTCAAATTTCTTAAGTCCCGATTCGCTGATCCAGGGTTCTATTCTTGTCCCGCCCCAGCTTGTATTAATAAGACCTATTGGCACATTCAGCGATCTGAAGAGAGAAAGCCCGAAGAAATAGGCTGTTGCGCTGAAGTCATTCACATTCTCCGGCTCACATGTCTTCCAGCTGCCTTCAAGATCATCGAGAGGGGTGATGCTGGCAGCCTTTGTCACTGTGAAAAGCCTTATATTATTGTTTGTTGATGATATAACATATTCAAGAGAACCTGTCACCGGCTGATTCCTGAAACCCTTCATCGGCATCTCCATATTTGACTGGCCTGAACATATCCAGACTTCACCAATCATAATATTCCTGAGGGTAATTGTTTTTCCCTCGGTAAGTGTTATTGTATATGGACCTCCCGCACCGGGTGTCTGCACTTTAAGCTTCCAACTGCCATCCCTGCCTGCATTTGCTGAATAGGATCTCTTATTCCATGAGGTGTTTATCCGCACGGTGGCGCCTGGTCTGGCTTTACCCCACAGAGCAGCGTCTGTCTGCTGCTGTAGAACCATATTGTTGCCGAATATTGCCGGGAGAGTTACATCCGCATCAGATTTCAGACTGATGGATACAAATAGGAACAAAGTTGTTAGTGAACAGACTAAAAATCTTTTCATTGTAATAAAGTTAAATTTGTTTACTGCGAAAATATAAAGAAATATCAGAATATTATTTTATCTCGTTACGGTAAGGTGCAGAAGCCTGAGCTCCGAGCCTCGTTACCGAAATAGCCGCTGCTTTATTTGCAAAGACGACAGCATCTTTAATGTCTTTACCCTCGGCTATTGCCACAGCCAGTGCACCGTTGAAGACATCTCCGGCTGCAGTT
This sequence comes from uncultured Rikenellaceae bacterium, assembly GCA_964399575.1. Lineage (GTDB taxonomy): Bacteria > Bacteroidota > Bacteroidia > Bacteroidales > VadinHA17 > LD21. Next base: position 34,914 of record CAYNRI010000016.1, on the reverse strand, counting down.
GTATCAACGGCTTCTACCTTTACACCCGGAACAATCCCTGAAAATGATCCTGATCTTACATAGGCTCCGGAAGCTCCCATTGTAATTATTACATTCTTTACACCTTTACTCATTAAATATTTGGCAGCTATTTCAGCTGATGATTCATTACGAATTGCTACTCCTGTAATTATTTCAGCTTCAGTTACATCGGGAGTAATGAGGTAAATATGACGGAGGAGGTAATCCCTTAGATGCTGGGCCGGGGCAGGATTGAATATTACCTTTATTCCGTTCTCAGCAGCTGTAAGAGCTGCATATTCAACTGTCATCAATGGTATTTCAAGCTGCAGCAGCAGTATGTCGAATTTGCCGTGGCTGAAAAAATCAGAAGGAATATCTCCGGCAAAGAGATTTGAATTTGACCCCGGAGCAACAACAATACTGTTCTCTCCCTTTTCGTCAACTGTGATCATGGCAACGCCTGAAGGTTGTTCCTCATCCTTTACAATGTACTTTGTATTAATTCCTTCTTTTTTCAGAGTAGATATTATCTCATTCCCGAAAAGGTCTTTACCGCTTTTTGTTATAAATGTGACTTTGCCTCCAAGCCTTGCGGCAGCGACAGCCTGATTAGCACCTTTCCCTCCAGGATTCATTAGAAAAGCTCCTCCCAGAATTGTCTCACCTGCTGCGGGCAGTTTCCCGGCCCTGATAACCATATCAGTATTGGAACTACCGATAACTAAGATCTTGCTCATTGTGTCAATTTAAAGAGATTGCATGTAATCCCTTGAAAACAGTTTTAATGACAGGTCAGTTTCAAGTACTTATAAGTATTAAAGTTACAAAATTTATCTGATATCAGATAATATTTTTTGAACTTTAATTCCTGCTGCTTACCGGAAGATTTGTATGTATTTTCCGCCTTAACGCCTTAACGCCCTATATCTATCAAAGCCTTCATAACTCCGTCGCGGTAATCAGCAACAAAATCGAAAGCTTCTTTGGTCTTTTCAAGCGGGAAACGGTGGGTGACCATGTTCTTCGCATCGATCCTGCCTGCTTCCATCATCTCGATGACCGGCTCAACGCAATCGACCTGTCTCCTTATGAATATTATAGTATTTTCATATCTTCTTGTCTTGTCGACTTTTAAAAGCCAGTTCTCCAGGTCAGGGATACCAACAACTATCAATTTGCCTCCAGGTTTCATTATTTCAACAGCCTGGTTGACAGCTTCCTGCTGACCGCAGCATTCAAAAACAACATCAAGACCCAGCGGTTCTCTTTTATTTATTTCACTTACAACGTTATCTTTTAGCGGATTGCCTGTCCATGCAGCACCTTCCTTTGAAGCTACAGCAAGCCTTTCCGGGATCTTGTCAGTGACATAGACTGAATTGGCACCCTCTGCCCTTGCAGTAAGCATTACGCTCATACCGATAGGTCCAAAACCAAGTATGCCGATATTCAATCCTTTGATATTTCCGGATTTTCTGACCGAGTATAATCCTATTGAAAGAGGTTCTGATAATGTTCCGTGGTCAAGCGTGAGGTTGTCAGGCAGTTTAATGCAGCTGCTTTCAGGTATCACAATGTACTCAGAAAGCAAACCGGCAGCTTGTCCGGGGCAACCAAGGAACTTGAGCTTACGGCAGGTATGAGACCTGCCCGACAGGCACTGGTCACATTTGAAACAGGGCATGGCGGGATCGATTGCTACCTTATCGCCTGTTTTTAAATGCTTCACTTCCGGTCCTGTTTCGACAATGATACCAGAGCCTTCATGGCCGACTGTAAAAGGGTATTTTACAACCTGGGAACCAATGTTCCCCCATGTATAATAATGAATATCAGATCCGCAGATGCCTGCAACCGACATTTTGATCTTTACATCATCCGGATTGACGAGCACAGGGTCGGGAACATTTATAAGTTCCATCTTCTTTATCCCTGTAAGAACCATTGCTTTCATAGGCCTGTTTTAAAATTCGAACAAATATAATATCATATTGTAAATCCTTTATGTTACTTTGTAAAGAACTTTAATTTTTTTTTCTTGTATTCTCTGAGGATCTTAATTACTGGAACAGATCAAATTAAAAAATTATGTCAATGAGAAAGATCTATGGTATTGGGGAGACTGTCCTTGATATCGTCTTCAAAAATGACAGCCCCCAGGCTGCAAAACCGGGAGGTTCTGTTCTGAACAGCCTTGTTTCCATGGGGCGTATCGGTCTTCCTGTTTCATTCATAAGTGATTACAGTCAGGATGATGTGGGTGAAATTATAGAGAGATTCCTTAAGAATAACGGAGTCGATACATCATCAGTTCACAGGTTTCGCAAAGGTAATACTTCACTTGCCCTGGCTTTTCTTGATGAAAATAATGATGCGAACTACACTTTCTATAAGAATAAACCTGCTGAAAGGATTGATATTAAACTGCCGGAAATAAAAAAGGGTGATATCCTGCAATACGGATCTTTTTATGCTATCTGGACCGAAATAAGAAGGCGGTTCAGGAATTTCATCCGCGATGCAAGGGATGCAGGTGCAATTGTTCTGTATGATCCCAACTTCCGTAAGACTCATATTCCGGAACTTGGCAAACTAAAGCCTCTTATAATTGATAATATGGAGATCTCAAATCTTATCAGGGGGTCAGACCAGGATTTCAGGAACATCTTCGGAACAGAATCCGCCGATGAAACCTGGGGTATTATAAGCAACTATTGCAGCTGCCTTATCTATACTGCTAACGAAGATGGTGTGTTTGTAAGGACCCCTTCATTTTCAGGGAAATTCCCTGTCAGGAAAATCACTCCGCTGAGTACAATAGGAGCAGGAGATAGCTTCAATGCGGGAGTAATTACATCATTATATGACAGGAGAATTATGGCTGAACAGATTGGGGAACTGGCAGCAACCGAATGGGAAGAGATAATTGCAGTAGCAGTTAATTTTGCCACAGATGTCTGCCTGAGCTACAACAACTATATTTCTGAACCTTTTGCCAACGAATATATTGCGGCAAGAGTGACAAATGGAAGATGATCAAAGGCCTTAGCCGGCGCCGGGATTTACAGTTCAGGCCGGTCTTGCATTTGACAAAAGATAATTTTCTGCTTTCTCAGACCAGATATAACAATTTTCAGCAACAATTTTGCGGAGACCTTCATAAAAAGGATCATCATTGCTATATTTCTCCAGGTCATTAAGAGCAAGCAGAGGCATCGAAATATTTGTATAGATCAGTTTTTTGCCTCCCGGTATATTTGGCAGGTTAAGGGTTGTTTTAACTACGGAGTCAAGACCACCAACATGAGTTATCATTACGGCCGGGTTAATTATTCCTTTACTCATTAGATAAAGCGATTCGCGCATATCATCTGTATTTCCCCCTGAAGTTCCCACTATATGAGTTGACGCATAATGAACATTATAGAAATTGAATTCAGCCCTGAAATCAGGATCGGCAGGCCCGGCGAAGAAATTAAGGCATCCGTCAGATCCAAGTATCGAGTCTCCCTGTTCAATAACTGACTTTACAGGTGCAAAGACAAATACATCGTCGTAACCAGAACCTCCTGTGAGTCCTTTAAGGTATCTGACAGGGTCAGAAATCTTGCCGGTGTTTAAATAAACAAGTTTAACGCACTGTTTATTGGCAAGTTCAATTGGAAATAAGCACTCTGCTCTTGATAACCTGTCTTCGTCAATATCGGTAACGACCAGCAGTTCCGGTCTGAGCTTACTGTGAAGAGCATAATCGATTGCCCCTAGTCCCATCGGTCCTGCACCTGCCAGAAGAGCCATTTTACCTCCTGTTTTTATTCCCATCCTGTGTTCGTAGGTGCCGGGATTTGTATGATAACTGGAATGAAAAGCTCCGATTATGCACGACATCGGTTCAGAGAGCGATGCCGGGAAAAATGCCTCTCCGTCAAAGCTCAGGAGGCAGTCAGATTCCATGACGATATCAGGTATTATAATATGTGTTGCATTGCCTCCGATATAGCGAAATGAATAGCCTGGAGCAGCAAGGGATCCTGTCTGAGCCATAGCCGGCTGGATGGAAAATTTCTGGCCTCTGCTGAATTTTTGCTGCCATTTCTTGCCTACATCGAGTATGATACCTGAAAATTCGTGCCCGATAATTGTTGGATGAATATCAATATCATCAGGAACACGCTTATGGTCAGATCCCTGCCGGGCAGCCTTGTAAGTTGACATGCATAAGCTGTCGGATATTACCCGGGCCAGTATCTCATTGTCCTGCATAGGAGGAAGCTCAAATTCTTCAAGCCTGAGATCATTTTTACCATAAATCCTGACTGCCTTGGTTTTCATCCTCTTTATTATTGATTTCTTATATGCCGGTAAAGATGCTGATGCACAACGAATTTATAACTGGTCAGTTCGTGAAAAGATGGTCCAATGATATTCTTATTCATTGTTTTCTGTCATTTAAATAATATTCAATGACATTGCGTCCCAGTTCTGCCAGATCTTCTTTCTGATCCCGGCTGACTTTCCCGTCATTCAGGACATAGCCCTGGCGCTCATGGGCCCTCAGATACTGGTGTGCTGCGATTACACATGCTCCCTGCCACCCGATACGTTTAAGCGATTCGTCAAGCGGATAAGAATTCCTGTCGTAAACTGTAAGCGGTAACATCTGTGATGTATTGTGTTCTGTCCCGAATGTAATCAGGTATCCCAGACTGTCAAAAAACTTAACGTACCTCTCAAGAGAAGCTGCATCATTTCTTCCCGGTATCAGCTCCAGGCAACCAATACCAAGATCTGAAAGATCAGAGTGCAGCTTTTCCGGATCATTCTCAAATTCAGTCCGTTTTCCTGCAGTATCATCAAGAAGGACAGGATAACAGGGAATGCCGCCGGCATTGGTTATAATCCTGATTATCTTCCGTATGTCGGGAAAGGATCTGTCATCCTCTTCAACAAAAGCAGTTCCACCGGCTTTGAGCAGGTTGGATCTGATCTCATTCTCAAGAGCAGCATGATCATTGATATAACTTTTTGATTTCCTGCCACCATACAATGCTTCAAGGAATTCCTTCTGGTCGTTAATATCCCTGTAGTTTTCTGTTGCAAGAGTTCTTATTGCCTGAGCCAGATGCCTTTCACGGACAAGATTCATGGCAAACTTATCCTTAATATTTTCATAGCTTAATTTCACAGATTTGTTTACGGACCCGAGCAGTTTGTTCAGGTTGTCTATCATGGCTCTCATCTGAACCTGGCTTTTTTTCCTCATCCTGAATAGCTCAAACCTTTGCAGCAATCCCTGTGTATAAGGAAAATCAAGCCCCTTACCGCAAAAATAGATCCTGCCCGGATTATCCGGATCATTTATCCTGATACTTTTTTTCTGTTCTTCCCTCATCAGTCCAATGAACTCAATATTGAAAAGCGGGAAGATATTGTTCCTGAGGCATCCGTTATAGAATGATCCATAACCATCAGTAACAAAGAAATCGTTAATTCCCAGGACCGATATTTTCTCTTCTCTTGCCATTGAGAAAATCATATCCATATCTGCAAAAGCGCTGAAGGAATAGGGAGAATGAATATGGCAGTTTGCTTCCCTGAAATCAGGAAGCTGCTTCCCGTTCATATATTTTTTCAGCTCCCCATATGCGGGGAAATCACTAAGAAAATTATTTTCCACTTACTCAGATATTTGTATCTATGTTGGTTTCTGCAATAAATTTGTCAATAACACTAATCTCATCCTGTGTCAGGTTAAAATCTGTTGCCCCGATATTCTCAAGGGTCTGTTGCGGATTCCTTGCACCGGCAAGTGCACATGTTATACCAGGTTGCTGAATTGTCCAGTTTAGTACAAGCTGAGATAGAGTAACTTTGTGTCCGTCTGCAATTGGTCTGATCCTATCAAGCAGCATAAGTATGTTGGATAAGTTTGGTTCCTTATAATAAGGGGTATCCGGACGGCTGTCTCCTTCATTGAATTTATGTCCGGGTCTGATTTTCCCTGTCAGTAATCCTCTTTGCATGGGAGAATATGCCAGGATACCCATGTCATTCTGTAAACAGTAGGGTATAACATCCTTTTCAATGTCTCTTTTTACCATGCTGAAAGGAACCTGGTCTGAAGCAACCGGAAAAGTCTTTCGGGCTTCAATGAGCTGATCAACAGGGTAATTGCATACTCCACCAGCCCTGATCTTTCCCTGGGAGACAAGCATTTCAAGGGCTTCCATTGTTTCTGATACCGGTATTGAAGCGTCGGGCCAGTGTATCTGAAAGAGGTCGATAACATCTGTTCCAAGCCTTCGGAGGCTGTCCTCACAATCTTTCAGGACCTTCTCTTTTGCTGCATACTTGTAAATATCGATCTGCTTACCATTATTATCCCTTGAACTGAAGTGATAGGTCCCTTTATTCCCGCTCCATGACATTCCGAATTTCGTCAGGATCTGGGTTTTGTCTCTTTTACCTCTGACAGCTTTGCCGACAAGTTCCTCACTGAGGCCGAATCCGTAAATCGATGCAGTATCGATTGTTGTCATTCCGTTATCGATTGCTGTTTCAATGGCCCTCACAGCATCATTTGCATCAGCACCTCCCCACATCCATCCTCCGATTGCCCATGCTCCGAAAGCTATTTCCGTTATTTCAAGATCTGAACTTCCTAATTTCCTTTTCTTCATCTTTTAAAAGTTTTTATTGTAATAGTTTTCAAACAGACTGAATTGCATCAATCTCATCTGAAGAGTTTGTCTAACTCACGTATCCTTGTCAGGCTGAGCCCTTTCTTTTTAGCTTTTATTTCAACGATCATTGTCATTCTTGCTGCATTTTCCAATACCTCGAGCTTATCGAAGGCTTCCAGAAGATCAGCGCCAGTAGAAAGAACTCCATGGTTCTCAAGGAGCAGCACATCGGATCTGACTGAGTACTCTGCAACTTTCTCAGCCAGTTCCGGCGAACCCATCACAGCGTATGGTACCAGCAAGGGTTCGCCACAGATGACCCTTGCTTCAGCAGTCAGGGATGTGTTTATTTCTGCGTTCATTGCAGTAAAGGCAGATGCAAAAACCGGATGGGCATGGATCACTGAAAGGATCTCACTGTTCTTCCTGTAGATGTCAAGATGCATTTCAGATTCAATAGACGGCTTCAGGTCAGGTGTGAGATTCTCACCCAATATGGATAAAATGCCTACATCTTTCCACCTCATAGAACCTTTATCAGTTGCCGAGGGAGTGATAAGAACAGTTTCGTCAGAGACACGAAGACTTATGTTCCCTCCGGATGTTGTTGTTAGTCCCCGGCTGTAAAGACGACGCATGAAACGCGCTATCTCTTTCCGCTCTTTTTTATACTTCTGCATCAGTTTGCAACTTTTAATTTTCAGACAAGATCTATTAGACCATTGAGAACGTAATGCGGACGATAGGGGAACTTATCAATATCTTCGCTGGTTGTAATTCCACTCAGAACAAGAAGGGTGTCGATCTCGGATTCCAGTCCGCACCTTATATCTGTATCCATCCGGTCTCCTATCACAATCGCTTCCTCTCTCTTTAACCCAAGTCTTTTTAAGGCTATACGCATCATAAGAGGATTTGGCTTACCTACAAAATAGGCTTTTCTGCCGCTAGCTATCTCTATCGGGGCAATAAGAGCCTTCGTTGAAGGAGTGATGCCATTTTCAATCGGGCCACTGATATCAGAGTTGGTTCCTATCAGGCGGGCTCCTTTCAATACCAGATTGACTGCAATTTCTATCTTTTCGAAGTTATAGCCATGGGTTTCCCCGACAACAACATATTCCGGATTAACACTGTTAGTTGAGTAACCGACACTATATAATGCATTAATAAGGCCGGCATCACCAATAACGAAAGCACTGCCATTGGGTTTCTGGCTCGACAGAAAAGAAGCAGTTGCAAGAGCACTTGTATAAAAATGATCTTCACTTACATTTATTCCCAGCCGCTTAAGCTTTTCATGCAGTTCCTTCGGGGTTCTTTCACTGGAGTTGGTAAGAAAGAGATATTGTTTCCCTTCATTTTCCATCCAGTTCAGGAAATCAGTGACTCCCTTTAGTAATCTGTTACCATGATAGATAACACCATCCATGTCGATTATGAAACCTGACTTCGATTTTATTTTGCTGATTATCTCTTCCACTTTTAGGTTTTTATGCAGTAAAAATATAGAAATTTATGAGTTTATTCATGACTATCATATTCCTTCCCGGTTCAGTACTTTAAAAACAAAAAAGGGAGACTTTGGAAGACTCCCTTTCTGATATAACTTAAAGTAAGATTACTCAATTTTTTTTACCCTGACAGCAACTGGCCCTTTTTCTCTCTGTTCAACTTCAAATTCAACAGCCTGACCGGCTTCAAGGTTTGTATGAGAGACCTCTAATCCTGAACGGTGCACAAAGATATCCTTGTTATCTTCAGTCTGCAGGAATCCATACCCCTTGACCCTGTCGTACCATTTAACAGTCCCTTTCATAGTTTCAAAATTTGATTACCTACCTGTCATTGTCCCTTCTCGAGCCTCCTCCGCGGCGGTCATTATCACCGCCTCTGAAATTGCCCCTTTTCTCAGATCTTTCGATTGACTGATTTACAATGATATTTCTTCCCTGTACCTCACTTCCGTTAAGTTCATCAACAGCTTTTTTAGCTTCAGAATCATTTGGCATTTCAACAAAGCCAAATCCTTTACTTTTACCTGAGTATTTATCAAAAATGATCTTTGCAGACGTCACTTCGCCATACTCTTCAAATAGTTCTCTTAATTCTTCTTCTTTCATTTTAAAATTAAGACTTCCGACATAAATGTTCATAATTCAAAAATTAATGTGTAATGTTTATGGTTTCAAAGGTCAGTTTTTTTTTTCGAAACAAAAAATATTAGCATGTAATAAGTTAGATTTTATAATGTTTTTGATTGCAGGGGATCAATTTTCTGTCTTTTGAGAGGTAAAATAAGTTATTTCCTGTTCCTGATGTAGATATGTTTTATGTTGTTCTGCCCGGAATCCCTTTCGTCGATCTCAAAATCAAATGATCTTATAAGGGGTGTTAATTTGGCATAACCAAAGTTCCTTGGATCAAAATCGGGTTGTTTTTTCAGTATCAGGTTTCCTACATCCCCAAGGTAAGCCCAGCCACTATCATCGGCAAGATCAGATATTGAGGCGGCGATGAGCCTTTTTGCCTTTCTGATCTGTATCTGCTGCTCATTATCCTCATTCTTCTTCTTTACAGGATCAGGTTTCTTTGATTTTACTTTCGTGGCCGTTGTCTCCTGGATACTGACAGGTGTGTTAATGATCTCGATATAAATAAATTTATCACAGGCTACTATAAAAGGAGAAGGGGTTTTACGCTCACCTATACCGATTACTTTCATACCTGCTTCCCTCAAACGGGTTGCAAGCCTTGTGAAATCACTGTCACTTGATACAATGCAGAAACCATCAACCTTTCCTGAATAGAGAATATCCATTGCATCGATTATCATTGCAGAGTCAGTCGAATTCTTTCCCTTTGTATAACTATACTGCTGAACAGGGGTAATAGCATTTTCAAGAAGGACCGGCTTCCATCCTGAAACTGTCGGTTTTGTCCAGTCACCATAGATCCTTTTGAAAGTAGGTGTTCCGTACTTGGCGATCTCTTCGAGCATTCCCCTGACATTTGAATAAGGTACGTTGTCGGCATCGATCAGTACAGCAAGCCTCAGATCATTCAATGTTTGCATATAACTATATTAATAATACGCTGCAATTTACTGTTTTTTCGTTGACTGAGTTTGAATCTGCCTCTTTAATTGTATATTTAAAGAATTGTTTATGTCATCATTGTCAATCAGCCGGAATGTTTGAATATCTGCCGCAGCACAGAGAATTTATGCCAGTGATTGCAATCTCTGCAGTATGCATTGTGTTCTTTCTGTATTATTTTTTAACTAAAAAAAAGTATTCATTAAGATTATTTGAGAAGATCAGTCCCCGTTCTGTTTCCCGGCATAGCCTGGAGTTTATTTCAGAAAAGATTACCGGGTTTGTCCTGTTCGGACTTGTTCCATTCGCTCTTTTCGTTCTGTTATTTAAAGTGCCACCTCAGGAACTCGGATTCACCCCGGGGAAGATATATATTTACAGATATTTACTGATTCTGCTTATAAGCATTGCAATTCTGATTCCATACTTTTTGTCACTGCACAAAAAGAAAACCCTGAACTGTAAGGAATCAAAAGAACCCCGTAATTATATTCTTGCTGCCTCAGGTTGGGCTGTTTATCTGTTTGGTTATGAGTTTATCTTCAGAGGGATCCTGTGGTTTATATGTTATGACACCTACGGGTTCTGGAGTGCATTTGTGATCAATATCTTTTTATATTCCGTGGTTCATATCCCGAAAGGAAAACTGATGACCTACGGAGCAATCCCTTTAGGAGCATTATTCTGCTATCTGACCTGCAAGACCGGTTCTTTCTTCCCGTCCTTTTTAATTCACTCAGCGATGTCGATCTCTAACGAGCTGTTTTTAGCTTGTAAAAACAATTGATAAATCAGAATAAGTCTGAAAGAGCATTATGAAGATATTCATTACAGGTGGCACAGGATTTATAGGAAGCAGACTTACGGACAAACTGCTGGCCCTTGGTCATGAAGTTGTTGTTTTAATCAGGGATCCTGCAAAGGCAATTGAGAGGAAAGATAAAAAGGTCGTTTATATCAAGGGGGATCTTTTTGATAAGGATGCTCTGCAGATGGGTATGAAAGATTGTGATTGGGTATTTCACATGGCAGCCTATACTAAGCCCTGGTCAAAAGATCCTTCAGATCCCTTCAGAATAAATGTAACAGGAACATTAAATGTAATTGAGGCCGCAATAAAAAGCAGGGTTAAACGGGTAATTATTACATCTACTGCAGGAACAATGGGCTATTCAAAAGATGGACGGATGATAAGTGAAGCAACTGCTTCCGGGCAAAATCTCCAAACCATGTATGAAAGGAGCAAAGCAGAAGCAGAGGTCAGGGCATTGGAATATGTCGGGTCAGATACTGAGATTATAATCACAAATCCTTCAAGGATATACGGACCAGGATTACTGTCAAAGAGCAACTCCCTTACTAAAATAATTAAAATGTACGTCTCCGGTATCTGGAGAATAATGCCCGGGAACGGCAAATCGGCTGGAAATTACGTATATATCGACGATGTGACTGAAGGACATATACTTGCTGCCCTTCATGGCAAAAATGGTGAGCGTTATATTCTGGGAGGTGAGAATCTCTCATTCCGCGATTTTTTTGATAAAGTTGGTGAAGCAGCGGGGAAGAAAAGGAAGCTCTTCAGGATCTCCTTCAGTACTGCAAGGTTGTTTCTGAAAACCGCTGAAATCATAAGCAGTCTAAGCGGCAAGGCTCCTGTAATAACTCGGGATTGGATCAATAAGTACCAGAACGATGCCCTGCTGTCAAGTGAAAAAGCAATTAATGAACTGGGATACAAAATGACTCCTTTTATTGACGGAGTCCGTGAAACAATTAAATGGTTAAAAGGTAATGGGAATTGATAAGATGGCCTTTGCACTTATTACCGGTGCGGGCAAGGGAATCGGGAAAGCCATTGCAACTGAACTCGCTTCCCGAAAACATAATGTTATTTTACATTCGCTGCCGGGGGAAGGTCTGCCTGAGCTCTGCAGGGAGATTGAAACATCCTGGGAAGTAAAGACTTTTTATATTGAGTCTGATCTTACTGAAGAAAACGCTCCTCTTTCATTATTTGAGTTTGTAAAAAGAACAGGCGCTGATATTGACATCCTTGTAAATAATGCAGGTATTGGTTACAGTGGCAGAACTGAGTTACTGGGCTCCGAACAGATCGACAGAATGATTTCATTAAATATCAGGGCGCTAACGCATCTGACATATTATTTTATTCCAATACTCAGGAAGCAGAAACATTCATATATATTATTCCTTAGCAGCTTCGGTACCTATTTCCCTGTAGCATTCAAAAGTGTTTATCTTGCCACCAAGTCGTATGTATTCTATTTAGCAAGAGCGCTGGGCTCGGAATTGAAGGGAACTCCGGTTAAAATATGTACGGTTGTCCCTTCTGCTGTCAGGACTAACGAGAACACTCTTAAAAGAATTGGGAAGAGCGTTTTCAGTAAAATGTCATCACTTACTCCTGAAGAGGTTGCAAGAGTAAGCCTGAAGGGTATGTTCAGGGGCCGGAGTGTAATTATTCCCGGGAAACTAACTTATTCATTTTTTATCTGTGGTTTGTTCGTACCTGTCGGGTTTCTCCTTATGCTCACACGCCGTATTTTCAGAGATACCAACTGAAATTAATGACAATGAGCGGATTAAATCTTGCTTGTATCAGACATATAAAAGCTCTTCTCCAGAGTCTGTTATACATTTAATGTTTTTAATAATAAGTTGTATCCAAACATAATTTTATTTATCAGAAATAAAGAATATTATTAACTTTGCCACCACCCTTAAAAGGGGTTTTTTAAAAAATCAAAACCAATCATTATGGGAAAAGGTGATAAAAAATCAAGAAGAGGTAAGATATTTCAAGGGTCTTTTGGTGTAAGGCGCCGGAGAAAAAAGGCCAACAAACCGACTGTTGTTTTAAAACCGATTGTCAGAGAGAAGGAAGTCAGGGATAAGAAACCTCTCAAAGAAAAGAAAGCAGTTAAAGAGACAGCTGAGATACCAGAGGTTAAGAAAGCTGTTGAGGAGAAGCCGGTTGCAGAAATAATGGAACAGAAAATAGCATCTGAGGTTAAAGAAGCAAAGGTTAAGGAAACTAAGGAAAAGAAGCAGGTGAAGGAAGTAAAACAGGATGGTGAACCAAAAGCAGCTAAAGCTGTGAAGGAAATCAAAAAAGCTGCTTCCGTTAAGAAAGAAGCTAAACCTGTCAAAGCTGAAAACACTGAGCAAACAGCTGAAGCGAAAAAAACAGCTGCGCCTAAAGAATCAAGGACAACCAAATCAGCAAAAGCAGCTGCTAAGGAAGGAGACGCATCTAAAGAAGAAAAGGAGATCAAACCTGATTCAGGGAAGAAGACTTCAAAAGCTGCCAAAGCAAAAAAATAAACAGTACTTTCCGTATCTGTTTTTAATGATGCATGATAAACTTGCGCTCATTATCAATGTGATGCTGATGCTCTCCACTGGCAATCTGTTTGCACAGGTTACGGCGGAGGATTATAAGCGGGCTGATAATCTTTCAGCGCTTGCTTCAGACAAAGTTTTTCATAGTGATATAAGGCCTGTCTGGATCGGTTCAAGATATTTCCTTTATGAAAATAACACTCCTGAAGGACTGACGTATACAATTGTTGATGCGATACGAGGATCTAAAACACCAGCTTTTGATCAGGTGCGGTTCGCGGTATCATTGGGTTCAGCTTCCGGCCAACAAATTGATCCGGGTAAGCTGCCTGTATCCAACATAACTTTTTCAGACAGACTCCGTAGTTTTGCTTTTGTTTTCCAGGGTTATAACTGGATCTGTAATATGAAAGACTATTCTCTTGTCAGAAGAGACAGAGTACTTACAAGAGAAAACACAAGACTAAACGACTGGTTTTTCAGGGATGAACTGAGCAATAGTCCGGTTATATCTCCTGATAAGCAATGGACAGCTTTTATAAAGAACTATAATCTGTGGATACGTTCTTCCACTGACAATAAGGAGTACCAGCTTAGTTCTGACGGCGGGATGGGTGAGTATTATTCATCATTCATAAAATGGTCACCAGATTCCAGGAAGCTTATCACCTGTCTTGTCAGACCTGCTGAGAGACGTGTTATACATTTTATAGAATCCTCTCCTTCCGACCAATTGCAACCGAAACATTATTCGTTTGAATATCCTAAACCCGGGGATGCACTGCCGCAGTTCTTCCCGCAATTATTTGAAGTAGAATCCGGGCGCCATCTGAAAGTTGATAAATCAACATTGGATAATCAGTTTACAGTAAACAATATCTTCTGGAGTGCCGACAGCAGGTATTTCACTTTTGAGTATAAAAGGAGAGGTAACCAGCTCTGTCAGGTTCTGAAAGTAGATGCCAATACAGGTAACATGTCGGTGATTATCAATGAGACATCCCCGACTTTTATAGATTACAGTTACAAGAAGTACAGGTATGATATTGAAGCCACAAATGAGATAATATGGGCATCAGAACGTGATGGCTGGAATCATCTGTACCTCTTTGATTCGGAAAATGGTACTGTAAAGAACCAGATAACACATGGTGAGTGGGTTGTTCGGGGCGTCACATTCATTGATGCACAAAAAAGGGAGATAATATTTGAAGCATCAGGAAAAGAGCCGGGAGATCCTTATTATATTCATTATTACAAAATTAATTTCGATGGTTCCGGACTGGTGAGGCTCACTGAGGGTAATGGCACCCATGAGGCTTATTTCAGCCCTGATAAAAAGCTGTTCGTTGATACCTGGTCAAGAGTTGATATGCCTCCGGTTGCAGTGCTTCGCAGTGCTGAGGATGGCAGACAGTTAATTGTAATCGAAAGAGCAGATGCATCGAAGCTGGAAGAGACAGGGATAAGGTATCCCGAACCCTTCGTTGCCAAGGGCAGGGATGGGGTGACAGATATTTACGGAATAATTATAAGGCCTGTTGATTTTGATCCTTCAAGGAAATATCCGGTAATCGAAAGTATTTATGCAGGGCCTCACGGCAGCTTTGTCCCGAAAAGTTTCAGGCCTTTTTACGGAGAGTTGCACCAGCTTGCCGAGCTGGGTTTCATTATAGTTCAGATTGATGGCATGGGAACCTCGAACAGATCCAAAGCGTTTCATGATGTATGCTGGAAGAATCTTAAGGATGCCGGTTTCCCTGACAGGATACTTTGGCTCAAAGCTGCAGCTGAGAAATATCCTTATATTGATCTTGACAGGGTTGGTATCTTTGGAGGTTCCGCAGGCGGCCAGAATGCTGCGGGTGCTTTGCTGTTTCACCCTGATTTCTATAAAGTGGCGGTTGCAGCATGTGGTTGTCATGATAACAGAATGGACAAGATCTGGTGGAATGAGCAATGGATGGGCTGGCCCGTCGGGGAAGAGTATATAGCCTCGTCAAATGTCGAAAATGCCTGGAGGCTGAAAGGCAGGCTTCTCCTTATCAACGGAGAACTTGATGATAATGTAGATCCCGCTTCAACAGAACAGATGGTTAATGCTCTGATAAAAGAAGGAAAGGATTTTGAGTATGTTTTTATTCCCGGAGCCAGGCACATAAGCAACGGCGGCACATATGGTTCAAGGAAACGTCGTGATTTTTTTGTGAAATATCTTCTCGGGGTTGATCCTCCCGACTGGAACATGACAGGGGAATAAAAAAAATTCTGATATTTGCCGCAAAAAAAAATCAGGTGTGGAAACGAGATAATACTATCTTCTGGGCTATAATTGCCTGCCTTCTCTGGTCAACAGCTTATTCAACAATTAAAATAGGCCTGCAGTATGATTCTCCTCTGCATTTTGCCGGTTTAAGATTTTTGATAGCCGGGCTTTTAATATTGCCTTTTACAGTCAGACCCTCAGTTTATTTCGCCCTCCTCAAAGAACACTGGAAAATAGTCTTGTGGGTCACCCTCCTCCAGACACTCATGAACTATATACTTTTTTACCTGGGCCTTGATCTTGTGCCGGGTGCGCTTGGTGCTGTAATTGTGGGGTCGCAGCCCCTTGTTACTGCAGTTGTGGCATCAATAATGGATAAAAGCGAAAAACTTACAAGGAGGAAGATAGTGACAATAATAAGTGGTATTTCAGGCGTAATCCTGATAAGTGCCGGAAGGCAGGCTTTCAGGCTTGGCGATACCATTGAGATTTTAGGGGTTTTCATGATCCTTGCAGCCAATATAGCCACAGCAACAAGCAACGTAATGGTCTCGCTTAGAAGCAAGGGCATCAATCCTATGGTGCTCAGTTCATCGACGCTACTGATTGGAGGTTTCATAGTTTACATGTTATCACTTGCTTTTGAGGACGTGCCGGAAACTACTAAACCGGCCGAATACTGGATCACACTTATCTGGCTTGGCTTTATGGCCGCGGCTGCTTTTTCAATCTGGTTCAGGCTTCTGCAGAGACCACATGTAAAAGTATCGGACCTTAACTTATGGAAATTCATAATCCCTGTTGTGGGTGCGATCCTCAGCTGGCTGCTTGTTCCCGGTGAGAATCCCGAGTGGCTGACAATAACAGGAATGATAATTATTTCTATATCTTTGATAATGTTCTATAAGAACGGAAGAAAAGTCCGTACTGTTTAACATGAAAAAAAGAATCCTGGCAATATTTTTTTATTCCTTGTTCTGGCTGATACTTTTTTTTGCTGCCAGGCTTTTCTTTTTCCTTTCACATTTTAAAGAAACATCAGGAAACACTTTTTCTTCTGTGGCTGGAGCATTCTGGCACGGTCTTCAGCTTGATATCTCCGCAACAGGTTATATTTTGGTGATCCCGATGCTTGTACTTATAACTGGCGTATTTTTCAATGGCGACTGGATCAGGATTTTCATAAAATTTTATTCCTACCTTATAATATTTATCTGTTCATTGATTATAGTTTCTGATTCATTGCTTTACAAGTACTGGGGATTCAGAATGGATCACACTGTTCTATTCTACCTCAGAACCCCTAAGGAAGCTATTGCTTCAGTTACAACAGTTCAGATAATTGGCGTAGTTTTGATTATATCACTGCTATTTTTGACTTTCTTTCAGCTATATAACAAGTTTGTCGATAAGCTTTTCAGAGATTTTGAAAAGATCAGGTTAAGGATCCCGGCCACTCTCTTCCTTTTATTTCTGTTAGCTTCCTTGCTGATTCCCATACGCGGGGGATTTGGGATTGCCCCGATAAATGCCGGTACTGTCTATTTCAGCAAGAACATATTCATTAATCATGCAGCTGTAAATGTGATATGGAATGTAGGCAATTCAGCTTTCAACCGTAAACCAATAACCAATCCATATTCTTTCAGAGACCTTAAGGAAGCTGTAGAAGTCAGGGATTCTCTGACTGCAAAATCTACGCCACCCATGCAGGTTCTAAATAGTCAAAGACCTGATATCATGATTGTGGTTCTTGAAAGTTTTGGGAATTCACTTATAGGCCCTCTTGGAGGTGATTCTCTGACTACCCCAAATCTTAACAGGTATTGCAGGGAAGGCGTCCTGTTTACTAATTTCTACGCTTCCGGCAACAGGACAGATAAGGCTATGCCGGCAATCCTGAATGGTTATCCCGCCCAACCGACAGAATCGATAATGAAGGAACCGGGTAAAACCCAGAGCCTGCCAGGCATTGTGAGAATATTGAATGAATCAGGTTATAACACCTCATTCTGGTATGGCGGCGAGATAAATTTTGCCAATTTCAATTCCTTTATAATCAATAATGGTTTCGATCAGGTAATCACAATGGATGATTTTGATCCGGGATCATATAATTCAAAGTGGGGAGTACATGATCATATATTTTTCAATACGCTTTCCGATTCAATGAAGAGTATCAGGAAGCCTTTTTTTAATGTAGTGCTGACCCTGTCCAGTCATGAACCTTTCGATGTACCAATGGAACCGGTCTTCGCAGGGAATGATGATTATACAAGGTTCAGAAATTCAGTATATTACACCGACAAGGCTCTTGGTGCCTTCATAGAACAGGCAAAAAAAACTGAGTGGTGGAACAATGCCCTTGTTATTATTACTGCTGACCACTGCAGGAGAAACTCAGAAGAAGTTCATGTGTACTCTGAAGATATTTTCCGTATCCCCATGCTGTGGATAGGAGGGGCCGTCAGTTCAAAGGGACTGGAGATTCGGAAGACCGGAAGTCAGGTAGATATCCCTCTTACTCTGCTTCATCAATTGGGAATTGAAGGTGATTTTCCTTTCGCCAAGGATCTCCTCTCAGATCAGTCCGGCTCCTTTGCATTTTATGCTTTCAATGACGGCTTTGCATTTATTACAGATAGTTCCGGATATATTTATGATAACGTGCTTGGGAATCCCGTATTTAAAGCCGGAGCGGATCCGGAAAGAGCCGGAGATCTCGGGAAAGCTTACCTGCAGGTTTTATATGATGATTTCCTGAACAGATAGGTCCTAGTGTTTGTTGTTCATTCAGAATATGTTAAGAGTGAGGAGACCTGTTCCGCATATGGTCATTATGCCTGGAATTGTCAGCCTTTTGACAGATGCTGCCACAGAGATGATATATCCTCTTATTCCCGTGTTTGTAGGAGCTCTTGGATCGGGGGCTCTTCCTGCAAGCGTGATCTTTGGGCTGATATACAGCCTGACTGACAGAAAATTGCCGGGTTTTGGAGGGACATTTGCATTTGGTTTCGGTGGATTAATTGCAGTTGTATCAATTGTTTTACTCTCTCTGAAGATAAGAGAACCCCGTAAAAATGGTTCATAGGATCATCTGATAAAACTTAAATCATGTCCTGTAAAGTGCAGGTTGGGGTTTATTGAAGGAAATATCAGGAGTTTTTGCTAAATTTGTTAAATGGACCCCGATCTGATTAAAATATACTCAGAATCCGATTCTCCTAGACTGACATATATTGCAGGTATTCTTCTGGGCAGTATTCTTGGTCTGAACTGGGAGATAGTTACTGACAGGAGGAAGCTCGGAAAACATCCTGTAATAAACTATTCAACACTGAGCATAAAAGGTTCTGTAAAGATCACTCCTGATAAATTATTATTTGAAAAGGGAATAGTTAAAAGGGAAATTACAGTTAGTGAATGGAAAGGGTATCAGGTATTTTTTCAGACGGTCCCGGATTCCGATATCCCTTTTGACCTGTTTGCTGCCTCATTTTATCTTATAAGCCGGTACGAAGAATACCTGGACCATGATCCTGATGAACACGGAAGATACCCGGCTTCAAACTCGATTGCATACAGGAACGGTTTTCTTCACAGGCCGCTTGTCGATCTATGGACCAGGGAGTTTGCCAGGATAATTGTGAAAAAGTATCCTACAGTTGTTTTCAGGAGGAATGATTATAAAGCTTTGCTTACTATCGATTCAGATCAGCCCTTCGCTTACCTGGGAAAGGGAATGATAAGGAGCGTGGGAGGACTGCTGCGTGATCTTACAGAACGGAAAGGCAAGGCATCAGACCGCCTCCGGGTATTGAGAAAAGATGAAAAAGACCCGTTCCAGGTATATGATTATTTAATAAGCAATATTGAAAAGAACGGCAGTTCTGCAAGATTTTTTTTCCCTACAGGCGATCTTACAAGATATGATAAGAATCCTTCATGGAAAAATGAGGAATACAGGTCTCTGATAAGAAAGATATCACAGAAATATGAGACAGGGCTGCACCCTTCTTACTATTCTTCTGACAGATCAGCTGAAGTAAGATCTCAGCTTGCAAGGATTGAAACAATACTCGGGAAAAGAGCAGTTTCGGCACGATTCCATTACATAAGGCTGCGTATGCCTGTTTCATACAGATCTTTGATCGAAGCAGGAATCACGGAAGACTATTCAATGGGATATCCCGAAGAACCTGGTTTCAGGGCAGGTATAGCAAGGCCTTTCCTGTTCTATGACCTTTCTGAAGAAAGCCAGACCGGCCTGATGATCTTTCCATTCCAGGTTATGGATGCTACTTTATACAAGTATAAGAAACTGGATACTGAAAAAGCAGAAGAGATAATCAGAAACCTCATAAACGAGACCAGAAATGTTGGAGGACTCTTTGTGAGCCTGTGGCACAATACATCTTTGCTTGAAAGCCCCGGGTGGAAAGGGTGGCGTGAACTTTTTGAAACAATGCTCCAGATACAGAAAGCATGATAATCTATTTGAAAAATAATGAGATAGACCATGAACAATGGGATTCTTGTGTGAAGCAGTCTCCCAGGGTCAAACCCTACGGGTTCTCATGGTTTCTTGACAACATGTCTCCTGGTTGGGAAGGGTTGGTTGATGATGAATATGATTCTGTATTCCCGGTTACCGGAGCGAAAAAATACGGCATTCACTATATTGCTACCCCAATTTTTATCCAGCAGCTGGGGGCCTTTTCCCCCGATAAACAATTGCAGAAAGCCCTTAATGAATTTATTGATTACATCCCGGATTTTTACAGATTCATTGATCTGTGCGTGGGGCAACAGATAGATTCCGATAAGTTCCGTGTGACGATGAGGGCTAATTATGAACTGGACCTGTCAAAACCATATGAGAAATTGTGGGATAATTTCTCAAAGCATTGCAGGAGGAACATTGAAAAATCAGTGAAGAAAAAGCCGGAGATCATCACGGATGTGCATCCTGAAGAGCTTGTTGAGCTTTTCATCCGTAACAGAGGGTCAGATATAAAGGGAATAAAGTCGCGCGATTACCAGCGCCTGATAAACCTGATGAATTATTGCAGGAAGAACAGGAAAGGGAGGTTATTGGGGGTAAGGGCTGCAAAGAAAAGACTTATTTATGGCATTTTCCTCGTGGAAATAAAAGGCAATATAACAATGCTCCTTGTTGTCAATACTGAAGAGAGCAGGAGTAAGCGGATAGGTTATTATATTGTCAATGAGTTGATCAAAGAGATGGCTGGAACAAAAACAATATTGGATTTTGCAGGCTCATCGATTCCTTCAATCGCTTCCTTTATGGAATCGTTCGGAAGTGTTAATGTTCCTTATTACAGGATCTACAGAAACAGACTTCTCTGGCCTGTAAGGATGTTTAAGTAAATTTATCGGGCAAACTGTTCAGAGTGTTTCAAGATCGATCTCTTCATCGTCCCTTACTTCAAACATTTTACCATTCTCGCATTTGAATTTCCTTGCAGGGAATTTTTTGAGTATAGTGTAATTATGTGTAGCTACAATTACTGCCCTGCCGGTAGTGCTTATATCTTTAAGCAATTTGATTATCCCTTCAGATGTCTCCGGGTCAAGATTGCCTGTTGGTTCATCAGCCAGTATTATATCCGGATCGTTAAGCAACGCTCTGCCTATAACAACCCTCTGCTGTTCTCCCCCTGAAAGCTGATGAGGCATTTTATATCCCTTCAGCCCCATGCCGACCTTTTCCAGCACTTCACCGATCCGAGCGTCAATTTCGCTCCTGTTTTTCCATCCGGTGGCTCTCAGGACAAATAGCAGATTATCGTTTACTGTCCTGTCGGTCAGAAGCTGAAAATCCTGGAAGACTATTCCTAGTTTTCTGCGCAGAAAAGGTATCTCCCTTGTTTTAAGCTTTCCGAGATTATACCCGGCGACTATTCCGGTTCCGGATTTCAAAGGTATATGGGCATTAAGTGTTTTTATTAAACTTGTCTTGCCGCTCCCGACCCTTCCAACAAGATACATAAATTCACCCCTTTTTACACTCAGGTTAACATCTGACAGGACCAGGTGATCCTGCTGCCATATAACGCAATCTTTCAGTTCAATGATTGTATCCAACGGGAGATTTTCCTGCATCCTCAGAGGGTTTTAACTGCAAAATAACGAAAGAAATGATAATTTAACTTTTCATGTTGATAAAAACAATAATAAAGCCCGGTTGGCGGCGTTTTATAATTGTAATTTTACATCTGATTTTTTAAAATAAGGCTTGCTGTATCTATCTTATATTAAGATTATTACATTTATGCCTTGGCAGAATCAAATCCTGATGGTTATTTCGGTCAGGAGTATAAAAAAATAAGTTATGAACAGAAAAAGATTCTTTTTGATCTTCATTATCGTTCTTCTGTTAGTCCCCGAAGGCAGATCCCAGTCTCCTTTTACAGTTAAGGATCTGGGCTCGGATTATCTGAGGGCAATGGATTTGTATAACAAGGAAAAATTTCCGGCCGCAATAAGGCTTTTTGATTCATATATCAGGAGTGAAACAGATAAAGATCTTATTAAGGTAACGGAAGCTGAGTATTACAGGGCAGCTTCCTCACTAAATCTTTTCAATCCTGATGGAGAATACAGAATGGTTACTTTTATCCGCAGTCATCCTGAGAGCCCGAGAATAAATGATGCATATATGGCTCTTGGGAATTATTTTTATCAGAATAAGAACTACAGGAAAGCAGTATCCTATTATGAGAAGGTCAACCGTCAGGAGCTGGATCCTGAAGCTCTGGCCGAGTATTTCTTCAGGAACGGATACTCTCTGTATATGAGGGGTGATAAACCGAAAGCTCTTCTGATGTTTTCTGAGATCAAGGATATCGATACTGAATACACACCTCCTGCAATATATTATTATTCACAGATTGCCTACGAAGAAAAAAATTACCTCACAGCTATAGAAGGCTTCAGCCGCCTGAAGGATGACGAGACCTTTGGCAGTATAGTGCCTTTCTATATAGTGCAGATCCTCTATCTCCAGAAGAATTATGATGGTATCCTTGAGATTGCCCCTGAGCTGCTGAATTCTGCCGGGAAGGAAAGATCTGTTGAATTATACAGGTTCATTGGCGACGCTTATTTTAACACTGGCAATTATAAGGAAGCACTCCCTTACCTTGAAAAATTTTCAGCCGGGACCAAGATAAGCGGGAGGGAAGATAAATACCAGCTAGGATTCTGCTATTACAAGACTAACGATTTTGACAAGGCAATTTCAACGCTTCTGTCGATTGGCTCAAGATCTGATGAGCTGAGTCAGAATATCTGGTATATCCTTGGTGACTGTTATCTTAAAAAAGGAGATAAAAAACGTGCCCAGCTGGGCTTTGCCGAAGCTTCCAGGCTTAATATGGACGAAAAGATCCGGGAGGATGCCCTGTTCAATTATGCCAAGCTTACATATGAACTGTCATATTCTCCGTTTGGAGAAGCTATTCTTGCATTTAACCAGTATATCGAGCTTTACCCGGGATCAGAAAGAGTTGAGGAGGTCTATAATTACCTTGTCGCTACATATCTGCAGGCAAAGAACTACAGAGCAGCACTTACATCTCTCGATAAGATAAGGAACAAGAGCAGTAAGCTTGAAGAGGCTTACCAGCGTGTGGCTTTCTTCAGGGGACTTGAACTTTTCAATAATATGGAGCTGGAAGCTGCATCAGAAATGCTCGACAGATCACTTCTTTATGGAAAATATAATGATCAGCTTAGAGCCAGGGCTCTTTACTGGAAAGGGGAAGCTTCTTACAGACTGGGGAAATATGACAATGCCAGGAAATACTATACTGAGTTCCTTGGAATACCGGGATCATCAAAACTTAGTGAGAATTCAAATGTCAGATATAACCTCGGATACTCTTTCTTCAATCTCAATGACTATACAAATGCAATCACGCATCTGAAAACATTCGAATCGGATGTGGCAAATGTAAAGACAGATATTATGGCTGATGCCAGGAACAGGATAGCGGATTGTTATTTCATAACAACAAATTATGACCAGGCGATATCCTACTACGACAAGGTTATTGATTATGGAAAGGTGGATGCTGATTATGCAATGTATCAGAAAGGATTCTGTCTTGGTCTTATGAACAACCAGCGCGGGAAGGCAGATGTACTTACACTCCTGACCCAGAGATATCCCTCCTCGACCTTTGTATCCGGAGCCATTTTCGAAAGAGGACGGGCATATCTTGTAATGGAGGATTTCAGAAGAGGTGAGGCTGACTTCAATACTATAATCAACTCTTACAGAGAAACCCAGCTGGTGCCCCGTGCCATGGTTCAGCTTGGATTGCTGTATAACAACCTTGGCGAGAACAGCAAGGCTATTGAACAATATAAAAAGGTTATTGAGAACTACAGATCAACAGCTGAAGCAAGGTATGCAATGACAGGCCTGAAGAATATCTATATCGAAATTAATGACGTTGAATCTTACTTCAGTTATGTAAAGAACCAGCAGGGTTCACCTGATATAAACCTTTCGGAAAAGGACTCATTGCTTTATGCTTCTGGCGAGAACCTCTATATTACAGGTAAATATGAGAGGGCAGCAGAGATCTTCAGCAATTACCTGAATGAGTTCCCATCAGGAATCTTTATGCAGAATGCCCAGTTCTACCTTGCAGAATGCTACAGGACCTCAGGTAAGAAGGATCAGGCTCTGAAGCTTTATACAGCAGTTGCTGATAAACCGAATAATGAATTTACAGAACAATCACTCACATTTGCTGCAGATATTTATTATGAACAGGAGGATTACAGTTTTTCTCTTGATTATTACGAACGGCTTGAAAAAGTAGCCGGCAGCTCTGAAAAAAAGACCGCTGCACTGAGGGGTCAGCTGAGATCAGCCTATCAGATGGGTGATGCCCAGAAGACTTTAATTGTTGTGGACAAGATAGGAAACTCAACAAATATACCCGAGGAACTTTCCCGTGAAGCTGTTTTTATGAAAGCTAAAGCCAATTACAGCCTCAATAACTTTACAGAAGCCCTGAGCGACTTCCGGATACTCTCAAGGGAAGTAGTAAGTGCTGAAGGGGCTGAATCAAAATACAGGGTTGCAGAACTTCTTTACAGGGAAAACCAGACAGAGGAATCTGAAAAAATTGTGATGGAATTCATCGATCAGAAATCCCCGCACGAATACTGGATGGCACGCATGTTCATTCTTCTATCCGATATCAGCATAAGAAAGGGTGATATGCTGCAGGCAAAGGTTACTCTCGAAAGTCTCAGGGATTATTATACAATAAAAAATGACGGGATACTTGATGAGGTAAGAAACAAACTCGATAATATGAACAAGACTGATTGACAAGTATGTAATATGGTAGTTATCAATAATATACTTATTCTTTGGTTAACTGTATAACTCAGAAAATTGTTTGAAATGAAAAAACCCGCAATATTGATACTCCTTCTCATTCTTATTATATTACCAATGCCGGCACAGACAAGGCAGGAAGATATGACAAGGGAGGTGACACTATATAATCCTTACAAACCATCATTGCCTGATGTGCGAAAGAAAAGCTTCCTGGCTGATATCAACGATACGGTTAAGATGGCAAATGATTTTAATTATGAGATAGCTGCTAATCCGTTCTCTCCGGAGTACAATATAAGCCCCATTAAAGCTGCATCACTTCTTCCGGATCCTCTTCCCAAACTCTATAAAAGCTATGTAAAGTTCGGGGTTGGAAATTATATGACACCTCTTGCAGAGATCAGTATCACAAATGAAAGGTCAAAAAGGGCATCTTACGGTGCGGTTGCAAGACACTTCTCTACAAATGGACGAGTTAAGCTTGATAATGATAAGCGGGTTTATGCCGGTTATATGGACAATGATGTTTCTCTTTTTGGAAAGAAATTCTTCAGAAGGAACCTGCTTGAAGGAGCAGTTGATTTCAGTCAGAAAACACGTTACGCTTATGGTTACGACACAAGCATTGTTGATTATGTGGCAAAGAATAAAGATATACGGCTGAATTATAATAATTTAGGACTAAACGCCTCTTTTGCATCACTTAACCTTGATTCGACTGATTTCTCTTATGATTTTGATGTTAGTTATGATATTTTCTTTGCAGGCAATGACCGGAACCAGCGGAATCTGGGAATTTCAGGCTTAATGTCTAAAAGCTACAGGGGATTTTATATGGGAGGAGGGCTTGAGCTTGATAATTATAATCCTTCATCTGCAGTTTTCAATAAATCAAAGTATGTCTTCGCAGTTAACCCTTTTGTCAACAAGACTACACCATTGTGGAATTTCAGGCTTGGTGCCCAGCTTCTTTTTGATAAGAACCTGAAACCGGGAGCGGACTTCCATCTTTACCCTGATGTCAGCTTCGGTTTCAATATTGTTCCTTCTTATGTTTCATTCTTTGCAGGCCTAAATGGCAAGCTGGAAAAGAACGATCCGGCAAGTGTGATAGGGATAAATCCATATCTTGCAGGGGACACTACACTTTTCAGACTTAAGAATACAAGTTATCCCCTGATAATATCAACCGGAATAAAAGGCAACAACGGATTCGGAGGTAATTACATTATATCAGCATCATATTCGATAGTGAATAATATGCTTTTCTTTTCAAATCTGGTCTACCCGACAATTCCGGATCCTTCTGAATTGGGTAATTTCTTTTTACCATTGAATGATGATGCCGAGGTAATGAACATCCATGGAGAGGTAACCGGCCAGATCGGTGATAAGATCTCATTCAGGGGAAACGCTAACTGGTATAAATACACTCTTACAAAGTCTGATCATGCCTGGAACAGACCTGACTGGGACGGAACTGTAAGCCTCAAGTATAATCTGAGGGATAAGATAATTGCGAGTGTTGATCTTACTGCACTTGGAAAATATAACCATCTGGCCTTCAGATATGATCCTGTTCTCCCTCCGGATCAGATCACATTCAGCAGACCTGCCCATTTCAATCTGAATATCGGTGCTGAATACAGGTATACAAAGATCCTGTCAGTATGGG
The DNA here is from genome assembly GCA_964399575.1 of uncultured Rikenellaceae bacterium. GTDB lineage: Bacteria > Bacteroidota > Bacteroidia > Bacteroidales > VadinHA17 > LD21. The sequence goes on along the minus strand of CAYNRI010000016.1, from coordinate 8,432 downwards.
CCAAGATCAATAATATAGCATTCAACCGCTATTACGAATGGGCATATTACCCCACTCAGCGCTTTCTCCTTATGGCTGGTTTTACTTATAGTTTGTAATACCTCCCTGCCGGGTTATATAGTGCCAGTTAAGGTTCCTGATTCCAGCAGGTTTCTGACCCGGACTGCTGTTAATTAAAAGGTTGAATTGTGCATAAATTATATCATAAAGACATTAAAATACCGTTCCAAAATGCTATATTTGTAGCGACAATTAAAATTCATGTTATCAATTGTTTATATCTGGATAGGAGGGGCTTGATCTGAATCGCGGCGGATATAAATATTACAATCCGGTTCTGTTCCCCAAAAGGTTTTTATTGTCATCTGATGATGACAGAAGCAAGGTTCCTGAGTGGGTTTTGTCAGGAAAATTATGAGATGTTTTTTTGATTGAAAGGTGAAAAAATATGAGCGAGAAGAATAAGAAACTGAATGAAGACGGAGGATACTCTGCCGATAGTATCCATGTGCTGGAAGGCCTTGAAGCTGTCAGGAAAAGGCCCGCGATGTATATCGGTGATATCGGTATAAAAGGATTGCATCATCTTGTTTATGAAGTCATTGATAATTCCATTGATGAAGCGCTTGCCGGTTTCTGCAACAGGATTGATGTCGTAATTCATGAGGATAATTCCGTTACAGTCACTGATAATGGAAGAGGGATTCCCACAGGGATGATGGAGAAGGAAAAGAAGTCGGCGCTCGAGATTGTCATGACTGTTTTACATGCCGGCGGGAAATTTGACAAGGACTCTTATAAAGTATCCGGCGGTCTCCACGGAGTTGGAGTATCATGTGTTAATGCACTCTCAGCGCATCTGTCAGCAGTTGTGATGAGGGAGGGAAAGACATTCCGTCAGGACTATGAAAAAGGCAAGCCGGTGAATGATGTAAAGATCATCGGAGAGACTGACATATCAGGAACTTCGGTTACATTTAAGCCTGATTCAACTATCTTTCAGACACTTGAATTCAATTTTGAAATTCTCTCCACTCGTCTGCGGGAACTGGCCTTCCTTAACAAGGGAATACTTCTTACCATCAAGGATATGCGTGAGCTGGTAGAGAACGGTAACGGCGGGAAACCCCGTTATGAAGAAATCATTTCAGAAGATGGCCTGCGTGAATTTGTTGAGTACCTTGATGCAAACAGGGAAAGGATAATTGAGAAAGCTATCCATATAACATGGGACAAGACCGAGATACCCGTAGAGATATCACTTCAGTATAATAGTTCATTCTCAGAAAATGTGCACTCCTATGTAAATAACATAAATACAATTGAAGGAGGAACACATCTTGCAGGTTTCCGGAGAGGCCTTACAAGAACTCTTAAAAAATATGCTGAGGATTCAGGGGCTACCTCAAAACTGAAATTTGATATTAATGGTGATGATTTTCGTGAAGGGCTGACGGCAATAATCTCTGTAAAAGTTGCTGAGCCTCAGTTTGAGGGCCAGACCAAAACAAAACTTGGCAACTCAGAGGTAATGGGAGCTGTCGATCAGGCCGTTAGCACTATGCTTACAAATTATCTTGAAGAAAACCCGAAAGATGCCAGGGTAATTGTTCAGAAAGTGATCCTTGCAGCCACTGCCCGACACGCAGCACGAAAAGCAAGGGAACTTGTGCAGCGTAAAAATGAATTCTCAGGCTCGGGACTGCCAGGGAAGCTGGCCGATTGCGCTGACAGGGACCCTGAAAAATGCGAGATCTACCTTGTAGAGGGCGATTCGGCAGGAGGAACAGCTAAACAGGGACGCGACAGAAAATTCCAGGCAATACTGCCTCTCCGCGGAAAAATACTCAATGTCGAGAAAGCTATGCTTCACCGTATATATGAAAGCGAGGAAATAAAGAATATCTTCACGGCACTTGGTGTGAACATAGGAACAGACGAAGACAGCAAGGCGCTTGACCTGTCAGGTTTACGATACTATAAAATCATAATAATGACAGATGCCGACGTTGACGGTTCTCATATAACAACACTTATTATGACTTTCTTTTTCAGGTATATGCAGGACCTTATCAAACGCGGCTACCTGTTTATCGCTACACCTCCTCTTTATCTTGTCAGGAAAGGGAAAAATGAACGCTACTGCTGGTCTGAAGAAGAGCGCGAAACAGCTGTAAAGGACATGGGACAGGGTAAGGATACATCAGTCTCAGTTCAGCGGTATAAAGGTTTGGGTGAAATGAATGCTGAACAGCTGTGGGGGACAACTATGAATCCTGAAACAAGAACTTTGCGCCAGGTGACAATAGAGAGTGCTGCTGAAGCCGATCATATATTCTCAATGCTAATGGGCGATGAAGTGCCTCCCAGAAGGGAATTCATTGAGACGCACGCCAAATACGCTAGAATAGACGCCTGACAGCCGAATAGGTTTTTTTCAGTACGCCGTATCCAAAGAAATTTCTTCTTACCTGGATGGCATTGCTCTGGCAGACTTCACTGCAACAGAAACATCTGATGCATTTACTGTCCGTCAACACAACCCAGTTCTTTTTTACAGGATGCATTGCCAAAGCATTCTTGGAACATATCTTTATGCATTCCCGGCACCCTATGCACTTATCATGAATAAAGACAGGCTTTACCTGAAGGAATCTCACGGAACGTAATCTGTGCATGAGGAAACGGGCAACAACATTCCCGTTACTGGCGTGGGCTACCCTCTTGAAATCCTTCATAATAAGCGAGTCAAGGGGCGGTCCGTCATATTCAATATCTTTCTCATCCTTAAGCCATACTCCCCTGCTGACAGCTATTGAATTGGTGGGTACTATCATCGGGTCATAACCTGCAATGGTACAGGCTATTATATCAACAGCAAGCGGATTTGTGGAACCGATCAGTACTCCCGTGTTAACAGGGGTCCCCTGTCCCGGACCTTCTCCTTCCATACCCATAATACCATCCATCAGGTAGAATCCCGGAGCTACAACTGTGTTAAGGTCGATAAGAAAAGCCGAGAAGCTATCCCTGTCGGGATTTATAGCATGCTGCTTTGTTTTCACAAAGCCCGGTACAAGACCAAGAGTATTTTTTACAGCCCCGGTGAAATATGTCAGCTGATGAGTCTTTAATTTTGGAAGCGAAATAATAATGTCAGCTTCCTTTGCGGCAGACGCTATTTTTATCTTTCTTGAGCCAAGAGATATATCTGTCTGATCCTTCATGAAATCGATCCATTTGGCTCCTGTTTTCTGACACACCTGATAGATCCCGGATTTTTCGCTTTTAAAGCCACGGAAATGGATCCCCGGTGAATCACCTACAATAACAGTAGCATTTCTCTCCTGAAGGAACCTGATCATTGCCTCTACAACAACCGGATGGGTGGTCGCACATCTCGCAGGATCGCAATCAATAAGGATATTTGGTTTCAGAAGTACTTTTTTATTGCTGACATCAGGACCATTGGACCGGGTATATATTTCCGAAATAAGCCTGTACACTTCACCGGGATCATATTCCCTGCAGTTTCTGACAATGACCTTTGAATTCATGTTTTATAAAAACTGCAAATATAATCTTAAGTTCAGAATATGGTAAAAGACATTACCTGTTCGTTATAATATCTTTCAGAATTTCTTCAATATTGCTTACAAGGGTTCTGGGGGAGCCGCTGTAGTTATTTACTAAAATGCAGAAGGCCAGGTTCCTGCCTGACAAAGTTGTAAGATATCCCGCGTATCCCCTTACCCTTGTCATCGATCCGCTTTTGGGTTTAAGTGTATTTGTGAAAAGCGGATCCCTGAAGTAATTGCGCATTGTTCCTTCTTTACCAGGGTCGGGGAAAGATGAAATATAATCATCGAAATTAGGGCTTTCCTTTCTCATGTAACGCAGGATTTCAACGATCTGTTCAGATGTAACGGCGTTCAGCGGCGATAATCCGCTTCCATCCTCCATAAAAAGCCCCCCGCTTAAAATACCTTTTTCTTTTAAAAAGCTCATAATTACAGATAATCCTTCCTGAGTGCTCCCATTATCATGGAATGTTCTGCCAAGCTCTTTCACAAGATGTTCTGCATAAAGATTTACACTTTCATGATTAAGGACCCTTATTATATCTTTCAGGGGCGGCGATGTTATTTCGTTAACGGCAGTAAAACCAGTGGGCGGAATCTGTCTCGCTCTTGCTGTTGCCGGTTTTCCAGATATCCTTATACCGGAATCCCTTAGTTTATTGTCAATAATCCTTGCCATTAACAGGGGAGGATCGGGGACTGCGGCTTTTAAAATGAAATCTTCTGAGCCCCTGGGTATAGTTCCTTCAAGCGAACCATATTCAGTATATGGTGCAGCAAAAACAAAACCTTTATCCTGGTTTCCTTTTGCAGACAGTCTGTTTACAAGGTCGAACTGGCACTCTTCAGGGTGCACGGCTGTTATCAAAGGCTGGCGGGAACTATCCCGGGTATTGAAATGGATAAGGTAAGTGTTATCAAAGACAGAAAGACCGTATGCTCCGGCGCCATAGTAATTACCTGCGTCTTCCCAGAGCCATTTTGACGGCACTGGTCTGTAATCAAAATATGAATCGTCAGTAATTACCTGTCCGTCTATTCTTTTGATCCCGCTTTTGATTAACCCTGCAACCCATCTCTCAGCAAATCCTTCATAATGATCTCTGAAGTTTTCTGATCCAAGAACCGGATCACCGCCGCCTTTTATTATTATGTTACCCTCGAGTCTCCCAGATCCTGGTGCTGTTTTTCCTGAATATCCGAATACTGTTTTGAATGTATGATCCGGGCCGAGCATTTCAAGAGCAACTGCCGATGTGATTATTTTTAAAACTGATCCGGGAATAAGGCATGTACCTTTCTTGTTCTCAAAAACTGTTGTGCCGCTTTCTACATCCTTCATACAGAAGGATATAACAGCATGATCCATCGAACTGTCGGCGATTAACCTGGCAAATTGTTCTTCCTGAGAATAAGCTGACGCCGTAAGAAAAAAAAGGAATGCGGATAACAACTTTCTTCTCATGCTGTCTTCTCTTTGTTGATTGCCCTTGTTGACAGAAGGCCGCATGCTGCACCAATATCTTCACCTCTTGATCTTCTGACCGTTGCCAGGATGCCTTTTTTATTAAGGGCGTCCCTGAATTCCCCGGCTTCCTTGAGTGAAGGACTGTTGAATTCTGACCCGGGTATCCGGTGGAAGCGGATGATATTCATCCGGCACTTAATCCCGTTCAGCAAACGCGCCAGCTCTTTAATATGTTGAGGCGAATCATTGATGCCCTTGAATAGAATATATTCAAATGAGATCCTCCTCTGACTGTTCAGATCAGCAGACTGTATTATTTCAATTATCTCCCTTATGTTATTTGTTTTCTGGACTGGCATCAGCCGGCTTCTTTCCTCATCAAATGGTGAGTGAAGGCTCACTGCAAGGTGGCAGCGACTTTTTTCAAGGAATTCCCTGATATTTTTTTTCAACCCGATAGTGCTCACTGTTATTCTTGTCGGACTCCAGCCATAACCCCATGTGTTTGTTAGTATATCAAGGCTTTTCAGCACCTCATCAGGGTTGTCAAGGGGTTCTCCCATGCCCATAAAGACTATATTTGTCAGTTTCCGGAATTCGGGGATGCTCCTGAACTGATTGAGTATCTCATTTGATGAAAGATTTCCCTGGAAGCCCTGTTTTCCTGTCAGACAGAATATGCAACCCATTTTACAACCAGCCTGACATGACAGGCATATTGTAGCCCGGTCATCTTCGGGTATGAAGGCTGTTTCTATGTATTTGTCATTAAGAACTTTAAAGAGGTATTTCTTAGTGCCGTCACTGCTTATGGCTTCGCTTACCGGGGGATAAAGGCCTGTTTCATAACTCTCAGAAAGAAGATCCCTGGTCTTCTTTGAAAGATTGCTCATTTCTTCAATTTCACTTATATCCTTTTTATACAACCAGTCAGCTATCTGTCTTGCTGCATAACCGGGCAGCCTTATCTGCTTTGTCACAGCGATCAGTTCATCCAACGTTTTTCCGAATAGTTTTTCCTTTCCCATATTAGCATATACCGATTCTTACATCCTCCTGATCCCTGCTCATCGCTCACCTTCTGTCGCGGAACTTCGTCACTTCGTTCCTTGGCTCCCTGCTCCGTGCTCTCACCACTCGCCTTCAAACACAAAAGCAGCGGGTCCTGTAAGCCAGATATCGGTTATCTTTTTATCGCTTACTTTGAATTCAACTTTCAGATCTCCGCCTCTTGCTTTTACATCGACTGAGTTTGTGTCAAAATGTCCTTTCAGCACTGCAGCAATGGCAGAAGCTGTTATTCCTGTTCCACAGGCAAGTGTTTCATCTTCAACCCCTCGTTCAAAAGTCCTTATTGACAGACCATTCTTAAGGACCTTTACAAAGTTCACATTAGTACCTCCCGGAGCAAAATCGGCAGACCAGCGGATCCTTTTGCCTTCCTCAAAGACGTTGAGATTGTCAATTTCTTCCATAAAAAGCACATAATGAGGTGAACCTGTATCTATAAAGTAGTTTCCATTTATTAGTTTATAGTCATTTATATTTCCCATCTGAAGCCTTACGATCCCGTTTTCTACTGTTGCTTCATGTAATCCGTCGTAAGCCATGAATTTCTGGTTTGAACCTGCTATGCCATGTTTATAAGTGAAGTGAGCAACGCATCTTCCGCCGTTACCGCACATTGAGCCAAGCTTACCGTCGGAATTGAAATATTTCATTTCATAGTCAGCCCCCTGAGCATCTGACACAAGGATCAGTCCGTCAGCCCCTATGCCAAAACGGCGGTCACACATCCTGTTAATAAGTTCTGAGTTTTCAGGATTAAAGCTGCCGTTACGATTGTCTATGATAATGAAATCATTACCAGCACCCTGGTATTTGTTAAAATGAATACGCATCATTGTTAAAGTGTTGTTAATTCAATGTATAATATTGAAGATCATATTAAAAATGCATGATCTTTGTAAAACAAAAATGGTTGAAAACGGTTATAAAGATATGAATCTTTTTGATGGCATATATTTGTTATCCGTTGATACAAAAAGGACAAAAAAATAAAATATAATAATTATGAAAGGCAAATATGTATTAGGAGGATTGCTGATGGCTGTTGCAGGAGCAGCTATCACACTGTTGATCTATACGAAAATTGTTCAAAGGCCTGCAACGATTGTGGAAAGAGACAGTTCAAGTACTGAACTAGCTGATGCAAAGCCATTTCTGACATCTCTTCAGCTGGGAGAAGGTCAGATCGATTTCACTTATGCAGCTGAGCAGACTGTTCATGCTGTTGTTCACGTAAGGACAAAGTCAATGGTGAAACAGCCTGAAAATCCCTTCATGCAATGGTGGTATGGTGACCGTTATAACAATGAGCCCAGGGAGCAAAGGGGTTTCGGATCAGGGGTTATAATGTCGGAAGATGGGTATATAGTGACAAATAACCATGTTATTGAAGATGCTGAGGATATTGAAGTGAAGCTTAATGATAACAGGGTGTTAACGGCTGAGTTAATAGGACGGGATCCCACCACGGATATAGCTCTTCTTAAGATCAAGGCCAATAATCTGCAGTATCTCAGATGGGGTGATTCTGAAAAGCTTAAGGTAGGGGAGTGGGTTCTTGCAGTTGGAAATCCTTTTAATCTTACATCAACTGTGACAGCTGGCATTGTAAGTGCAAAGGGAAGGAACCTTGATATTCTTGAAGGTGAGTACCGCATCGAATCATTTATTCAGACTGATGCAGCACTTAACGTTGGAAACAGCGGAGGTGCTCTTGTTGATACAAAGGGATTGCTTGTCGGCATAACCTCTGCTATCTATTCACCAAGCGGTGCTTATGCAGGAAATTCTTTTGCAATACCTGTAAGTATTGTTAAGAAAGTTGTGGATGATCTGAGGCAATATGGAGAGGTACAGAGGGCAATTATCGGAGTTAGCATTACTGATATGACAGCAGAAGAAGCTGAAAAGCAGAATATGAAAGAGGTAAAAGGAGCATTCGTTGCGAAGGTTTATGATGGCAGCGCTGCTGCCGAAGCAAACTTAAAGGAAAACGATGTGATACTTAAAATAGCCGGAGTGTCAGTGAATACATCCGCTGAACTGCAGGAACAGGTAGCAAAATACCGTCCCGGCGATAAGATATCTGTAACCTACATAAGAGGCGGGAAGGAATATACTGTCCCTGTAACATTAAAGAACATAGCAGGGAACACAAGTGTTGTTACGCGTGGCATGACCGGGGTGGAAGTATTTGGAGCCAGGCTGGAAGGGCTTTCTGCTAATGAAAAAAGATCTTATAAACTCGATAATGGTGTCAGGATTATGGAGCTGGGTGAAGGGCTGTTCCAGGATATAGGATTGAGACGAGGAAC
>CAYNRI010000015.1:2275-41367 GCA_964399575.1 uncultured Rikenellaceae bacterium | reverse complement strand
CTTGAAGCATCAAAGAATGTCGCAACGGAATTCATCTCAGGACGGCCTTACGATCGTATGGGACTTGTCGTTTTCAGCGGTGAAAGTTTCACTCAGTGTCCACTTACTACCGATCATGCTGTTCTCGTAAATCTGATGAGAGAATTGCAGAGCGGCATGATTGAGGATGGAACGGCGATCGGAAACGGACTGGCTCTCGCTGTTAACCGTATAAAGGATTCCGAAGCCAGGAGCAAGGTTATAATACTCCTTACTGATGGAGTCAATAACAGGGGAGAGATAGCACCTGCGACTGCAGCCGATATTGCAAAGACTTACGGAATAAGGGTTTATACAATAGGAGTGGGCACAATGGGAACGGCACCATACCCTGTTCAGACTCCCTTCGGTACTCAGTACCAGAATATGCCTGTCGAAATAGATGAAGCTGTCCTTAAAGATATTGCCGGCAAAACAGGTGGAAGATATTTCAGGGCTACTGACAACAATAAGCTGGTCCAGGTCTATGGTGAAATTGATAAACTGGAAAAATCGAAAATAGATGTAAGACAGTTCAAAAGGAAGGAGGAGAAATTCATGCTTCCCGCAATGATACTGTTTGTTTTGTTTGCTATTGAGATCCTGGGCAGGTATACTATATATAGGAACATAACTTAGAATTTTCATTATAATGCAGTTATTCAGATTTGCAAATCCGGATTTTCTATACCTGCTGTTACTGCTGCCGGTAATAGCTGCACTATGGATATTGAGAGCTGCCTGGAAAAAAAAGACCCTTCAGAAACTGGGAAATACAATTCTTCTGCGGCAGATGATGCCGGAGTACTCAGTTTCAAGGCCTGTTATTAAACTTATACTTCAGTTAATGGCTCTTGCATCTGTCATTATAATGCTCGCCCGTCCTCAGTTCGGATCCAGACTTGAAGAGGTAAGAAGACAGGGAGTGGAGGTAATTATAGCGCTTGATGTAAGTAATTCAATGCTTGCTGAAGATATTCAGCCCGACCGCCTGACAAGGGCAAAGCAGGCTCTTTCAAGGCTTATTGATAATCTTGAGAACGACAAGATCGGCCTTATTGTTTTTGCAGGCGATGCCTATACACAGATACCAATAACAACAGATTATATTTCAGCAAAAATGTTCCTGGCAACTATTGGTCCTGATATGGTACCCAAACAGGGTACTGCAATCGGGGCAGCTATTGAATTGGGAATGAGATCTTTTACTCCGGGAGAGGACAAGAGTAAAGCGATGATAATAATTACGGATGGTGAAAATCACGAAGATGATCCTGTTGCAAAAGCCGGAGAAGCCTCAAAAGCGGGTATAATAATCCATACAATCGGAATAGGATCATCACAGGGCGTTCCTGTACCTTTTTATGTTGGAGGCAGGAAAGATTATCTAAAGGACAAGGATAATAATACTGTGATAACCAGACTGGATGAAGATATCCTGAAGAAAATAGCAGTTAATGCAGGAGGTAATTATGTGAGGGCAAGCAGTTCAAATCTCGGGCTTGATGAGATCTTTGGCGAGATCAGGCAGATGAAAAAACAGGAACTTGAAAGTAAAATGTATACAGAATATAACGATCAGTTCCAGATTTTTGCGGTTCTTGCTCTAGTGCTCCTTCTGACAGATTTCATTATTATGGACCGCAAAAACAGGAAGCTGGCAAATATCAGATTATTTAAAGTAAGGCTATGAAAGGAGAGATAACTATAAAATCAATGTTTCAGAACAGAAATATTATAATGTTTCTGATCATTGTATTCATCAGAATTTCAGTCTTTTCTCATGCAGCTTATGCTCAGGCTGATAAAAAATATATACGCCAGGGCAACAGGGAATATGAAAAAAGCAAGTACCCGGAATCTGAAATATCATACCGTAAGGCACTGGACAAAAATAAACAGTCAGCTGATGCCGTTTTTAATGCCGGAGATGCACTTTACAAGCAAAAGAAGTATGAGGATGCCGGCAAACAGTTCATGGAGAACATCAATATGAATGAGGACAGGAAGAAGAAGTCCGCAGGATTATACAACCTCGGCAACTCATTTCTGAAAGCAAACAAATTGAAGGAGAGTATTGATGCATACAAAAACTCCCTGAAGCTCGATCCTCAAAACCTTGAAGCAAAATATAATCTTGCTTACGCGCAGGATTTGTTAAAGCAGCAGCAACAGCAACAAAAACAGGATCAGCAACAACAGAAACAGGATAAGAAGGATCAGGACCAGGATCAGAATAAAGAAAAAGAACAGGATCAGAGTGATAATAATGAACAACAGGATCAACAACAACAACAACAGGAGGATAGCCAGGCTATTTCAAAGGAAGATGCTGAAAGGATTCTGAATGCTCTTGAAAATGATGAGAAGAATGTCCAGGAAAAAGTCAAACTTGCCAAGGCCGCAAAGGACAGGGTTCGTTCAGCCAAGAACTGGTAAATGAGTTTAATGAAATGAAGATACGATTGTTAATATTGTTTTTGCTTACATTATTGCCACTGACTGCTTATTCGCAGGATATAACAGTCGAAGCTGAATATCCGTCGGTTGTGGAAGCAGGTCAGCAGTTCAGCATTTCCTGGACTGTCAATTCAGGAGGAGGGCAGTTTACTGCACCTTCCTTTCAGGATTTCTATAAACTTATGGGGCCGCAGACTTCCTACAGCTCAAGTACCCGGATCATAAACGGGAAAATGTCCCATCAGACCTCCTATACTTACACCTATTATCTTCAGGCTATGAATGAGGGTGTATTTGTAATTGAACCTGCCACATTCACATTGAAGAATAAATCATATTATTCCGATTCACTTCACATTGAAGTAACCGGAACCGGCAAGCCGGTGTCAGGAACAAGGTCAGGGGGAGAAAGTGATCAGGATGTTGCAACCGCTTCCGAGGCAAGGGGCGATCTCTTTCTCAGCCTGTCGGTAAATAAGAGAACAGTATACGTGGGTGAACCTGTCGTTGCTTCAGTGAAAATCTACACAAGGGTAGACCTCTCCGGCATAAATGAGATAAAGTATCCTGCATTTACAAGCTTCCTTAAAACTGATCTTGAGACCCCTCCTCTGAACGCTCTGAGGCAGGAAAATGTAAATGGGACGATATACGGAACTGGTGTAATTCAGCAATTTCTTCTTTATCCCCAGGTAAGCGGTGAAATAACAATCGATCCCGTACAGATAACTGTTCTTGTTCAGAAAAGAACAGGCAGTGCCGATCCGTTCTTCGGCGATTTTTTCCCAACCTATCAGTCAGTACCCAGAGCTGTTGCAAGCAGGCCGGTAAAAATAAATGTCAGACCTCTGCCGGGAACAAAACCTGGTGATTTTTCGGGGGTTGTTGGAAAATTGAACATAAAATCAGGCATCAGTAAAGATTCAGTGAATGTAAATGATGCAGTAAATTACAGGATCACTGTTTCCGGTACCGGAAATCTTAAACTGGCAAGTGCCCCTTCGCTTAAACTTTCTCCCGATATAGAGGTATATGATCCGAAAATAACAGATGACATCAAGAACAGCACAAGCGGATCTACCGGCCAGAGGACTTTTGAATATCTTCTCATTCCACGTCATCATGGTGATTTCTCTATCCCGCCGGTGACCTATTCCTATTTTAATTCATCCACAGGCAGATATGAGAAACTCACTACAGCGGGGCATAGTTTCCATGCGCGGAAAGGGAGTGACCAGAACGCTGATATTACTGTTTACGGAGGGGTATCAAAGGAGGATGTGAAATATGTCGGTAAAGACATCAGGTTTATTAAGACTAATGCCGGGCGGCTTATGAGATCATCAAATATAATTCTTTCAAACCGTTCATTTTACAGCGGCTATGCTATAGCTCTCATTGCATTCCTTGTTGTGCTTTTTGTGCGCCGGGAACATATAAGACGAAACGCAGATCTGACAGCTGTTAAGAACAGGAAAGCAGGAAGGATAGCTGTTCTCAGGCTTCGGGAGGCCTCTGCCTGTATGAAGAGGAACGAAATTGACAGATTTCATGAAGAAGTATTAAAGGCAATCTGGGGTTATCTGGGCGATAAATTGAATATTCCGCTTGCCGATCTTTCAAGGAGTAATGTTTCTGAAGTGTTACGTGAAAAAGGCATAGATGAAACTACAATTCAGGATCTGACTGATCTCCTTGATTCTTGCGAATATGCACGTTATGCTCCATCGGCATCAGGTAGTGAAGCAGCTCAGATATATGAAAAGGCTTCCGGTTTTATCAGGACTATTGAAAACTCAACAGGGGGTGGCAGATGAAAATGAGAATTATTTCAATAACAGTTTTGCTTCTTGTCAGCTCGTTCTGTTTTACTGCTTTTTCACAGGAAGACAGACTGGAGAAATTCAGACAGGGAACGGGATTCTATTCTGGTGGTGATTATGAAAAAGCACTTGATCTGTGGCTTGATATATATAATACGGGTTACCGTTCTGCAGAGCTTATGTACAACATAGGTAATGCTTATTTTAAGCTCGACAGCGTACCTTCAGCAATACTCTTCTATGAAAGAGCCCTCCTTCGCAAACCAGCTGATGAGGATATTAATTATAATCTGCAGATAGCCCGCACTCTTGTTGTTGACCGCTTTGAAGAGATCCCTGAACTCTTTTTTATCAGATGGTATAATTCACTGGCTCTTATTCAGTCAACAAACAGTTGGGCAAAACTGAGCCTGATATCATTTATAATATTCCTTCTCCTATTGTCACTTTATTTTTATACTCCAAGGTATAAACTAAAAGTGACAGGCTTCTGGCTGGCCTTACTTTTCCTGCTTATTTCGTTTACATCACTTACTTTATCCTTTCGCAACCGGACACTTGTTGAGAATAACAGGACAGCAATAATCTTCAGTCCTCAGGTAAACGGAAAGAGCTCTCCAGACAACAGTGGAACAGATCTCTTTGTACTCCACGAAGGCACCCGGGTTGAAGTTGAAGATGAAGTGGGAGAGTGGCTCGAGATAAGACTATCAGATGGCAATAAGGGATGGATCCCGGCAAATAGTCTTGAAATCATCTGAGTAATCTGAAACATATTTATTACCTTTCACGTCAATTGATCTTAACAGAATTAATTTTTCCTGTCAATGAAAAAATTATTTTTCATAATGCTTTTGCTTGTAGTAGTATCTGCATGCAAAAAGACAAAATTTGAACCCGAAGGGCCCACTGACGTAAGAGTCAGAAATATGCAGGGCGCAGAAGTTTTTACTGATATAGTTATAAATACTGCCGGCGTTCGCGATACAGTAGGTAATTTAAAGCAGCTGGGCACTGTGGGTCCGGGTGAAGTATCGGTTTATAAAAGGGTAAAGATCGCTTTCTCAAAAGCTGAGATCACTGCTAAAGTTAACGGAGAGACATTTTCAACCGGTCCGGTTAACAGTACCTATATGGATTATAAAGGCCAGATGAAGATCACATACGAAGTTTATATATCCAACATGACAAATAAGGTGCTTGAAATAAGTAATGTAATACCTGAAGCACCTCTCGAACCTTAAAAGGTAATCCGGCATGAAGAAAAGAGATATTAACAGCTCCCGTGTCCCGGTATACCGGGATGCAGGATTTGAATTATCCGATGCTGATACAGCTGCTGCAGCTTTTAACAGTGAACAGTCAAATGAACGGGAACCAGGATTGTATATTTACTCAAGGTATCGCAATCCGACAGTGGTCGCTGCAGAAGAGGAGCTGTTAAAGCTTGAGGGATCTGCATGGGCCCTCCTTACTCAATCAGGCATGTCAGCTATTGATGTAGCATTTTCGATCTTCCAGAGGGGAAGAGAAGTGAGACCATGGCTTTTCTTCAGCGAAATTTACGGGGGAACAATAACTTTTGCTGATTATATCCTGAAAGGAAAAAGAGGCCTTGATATTAGTAGTTTTTCACCTTCAGGAGAAAAGTACGACATAGGGGAATTTGAATCCCTTGTTAAAAAGATCAGGCCGGAAATAGTCTATTTTGAGACAATCTCAAATCCTATGCTTATTGTTCCTGATGCAACTGAAATTATAGGAATATGCAAAAAGTACGGAGCTTTTGTTTTCGTCGATAATACATTTGCAACTCCGCTCCTATGGAAACCTCTGAATGACGGTGCAGATCTGGTAATCAATAGCGCAACAAAATATTTTTCCGGACATGGAAATATAACAGCCGGAGTTATTTGCGGGAACAATGAGGAAATATTGCACAGGTGCGTTGAATACCGTAAATATGCCGGACACATGCTATCGGCAGACGACGCTTACAGGCTCACAACTCAATTGAAGACACTCACACTCAGGTTTAGACAACAATGCATTAATGCAGCAGGGATCGCTGAAATGCTCAGGCAGTCGCAGCATATTTCAAGAGTCTGGTATCCGGGGATGAAGGACCATCCAAGTCATACGGAAGCCGTAAAATTATTCAGCGACAAAGGATTCGGGGGAATGATAACTTTTGATTTTGCCGCTAAAGATCCAGATGAAAAAAGATTGACAAGGAATAAATTCATTAAGGCAGTGAGTGATACGATCAGGGTGATTCCCTCACTTGGAGATCCGCGTACGATGATGCTTCCTGTTGAAGCTGTATGGGGTGCAAAGTATCCGGAACCGGGTATGATAAGATTATCCTGCGGATTTGAGGATACTGAAGAGATTATAACTACTTTCCGAAAGGCCCTGGGATCTTTGGGATAATCCGGTTATATCCTGTCCATCTACCTCCAGTCAACAGGTTTGATACCTTTGCTTTCAAGATAGCCGTTACAACGGCTGAAGTGCCTGTTGCCAAAAAAACCATTATATGCTGAAAGAGGAGAGGGGTGAACTGATTCAAGCACAAGGTGCTTCGACCTGTCAATAGATGAGCCTTTTTTCTGTGCATAAGCACCCCAGAGAAAGAAAACAAGATTTTCTTTTTCACTGTTCAACACCCTTATAACTGAATCTGTGAATTCTTCCCAACCCTTTCGCTGATGTGAGCCGGCCAGATGGGCTCTTACTGTAAGAGTTGCGTTTAGCAGCAATACTCCCTGCCTTGCCCATCGTTCGAGATTACCTGTCGGAAAGGGCTTGTAACCAATGTCCGACTCTACCTCTTTAAATATGTTAATCAGGCTGGGAGGAAAAGCAACACCATCCCTTACAGAAAAGCATAAACCATGTGCCTGACCTTCACCATGATATGGATCCTGCCCGATTATAACTGCTTTTACATTTTCAAAGGGACAAAGATTGAATGCATTAAAAATCAATGCCCCCGGAGGATAAATAGATGTTTTTTTATACTCCTCTTTTACAAAGCCTGCTAACCTTGCAAAGTACTCTTTTTCAAATTCAGGCTGTAGTCTGTGCTTCCAGCTTGTCTCGATCTTGATTTCCATTACTGAAATGAGATCAGAATCATTTGTTCAAATGAGCTTTTTGTAAGCATGTCACCTGGCGCTATCCATTATTCTCTGCAGTCATTTTTACAGGCACCCTTGCGGAACCTGAGATATGGCTGTATGTACGGTGACACTAAAATAAATAATCTTAAAAGAACTTTGCATAGATCTGCTTGGGATCACCTGGTCCATAGAATTCACTTAGTGATGCATGCAGTTCGTAGCCGTTTCTTTTGTAGAACAATTCCGTGGGTGCATATAAAGGACGGCCTGAAGTCTCAATCCAGAGTATTTTGCCGCCAAGCTTTTTTACATCATCCTCAACAGCCGAAAGTAACTTTGATCCCAGTTTCTTATGCCGTGAATTATTATGAACAGCAATCCAGTATAATTCCCATGAGTGAGTGGAAAAATCATTCTTGCCGTAATTTGCAAAAGCAACAAGTCCGTCCTCATCAGTGATCTTCATCCAATGATATCCGCTGCCTTTTGTCCCTTTTGATATTGTTTCATCAGCAATTTCAAGAGCAGTTTCTATCTCGAATTCATAAAAGAAATCTGTCGACCTTAGTATCTCTTCAACTTTCTCCCTGTCTCTTTCAGTAATACCTCTTGTTATCGCGGGGATCATAGATTAATCATTTAAATCGTCAATTATCCTTTGAAGGACCACTGTAAAGGGCATTTTTGCAGCTCTTGTAGCTGCTACAAGCCCGCTGTCGGGCGACATACAGGGATTGGCATTGACCTCAATGACATACGGGATATCGTTTTTGTCAATTCTCATATCAACCCTGGCATATCCCTTCAGACCGAAAACATTCCAGCACTGAAGTGCAACAGAATCGATTCTATCCTTTAGAACAGGATTTAGTTTATTGCCCGGGAAGTTCCTTTTTGTATTCTCATATTCAAAGGTGCCTTCTTCCCACTTTGCTTTAAAATCTACAATCTTTGGTCTGTCATTACCGAAATTATGGAATACCATTTCAGCAGGAGGCATTACTTCAGGTCCTTCTTTTCCAGCAAGCACACTGATGTTAAACTCCCGGCCGTCAATGAAATCTTCAATAAGCCAGTGTGTATCCTTATATTCTTTCAGTTTATTCCCATAATCCGGCGTGTAGGTAAAGACTGATTCACCTGTTATGCCAAGCGATCCGTCCTCCCATACCGGTTTAATGATATACCTGTTGCCAGTTACCAGCTTGTTGTATTCAGAAGGCAGATATTTTCCGGGATTATTTATCCCTGCTTTCACGAGTGTTTGCCCTGTAAGAGCTTTACTTGTGGTAATGAACATAGCCTCTACCGGATTACCTGAATAGGGAATACAATGCATATTGAGAAGAGCCGGGACAAAATAACAAAGCTCTCCTTTATTGTTTATTGATTCGACAAGGTTGAACACAAAATCAGGCGCTTGTGCTGCCAGAGCTGCAATCTCTTTCATAAAATCAACTGTAATCCCTTTCCGGAAAGTCTTAACACCCAGATCATGCAGGTTCTTTTCAACATATTCTACCTGGTCAAGAACATCAAGTTCGTCGGGTAGTGCGTTTTCCCGGGGCTGATTGAAAAGTATGCAGCATTTCCTATTTTTCATTGGGTCAGATGATGTCTTGTGATTGCTGATTTCATTATCATTTCAATCAGTGTCTGGTAATCGATCCCGGTCATCCGCGACAGGATGGGAAGGTCAGAATGTACCGGATGCAAACCGGCAAGCGGGTTTACCTCCAGGAAGCATATCCTGCCTTTCCTGTCAGCTTTAAGATCAACTCTTCCTGCATCAGCAGCCCCAATTGAATTCCAGACATTCAAAGCAACAGTTTTACACTCATCACTTAATTCACCGGCCAACGGAGCATATTTGCAGAATTCCTGATAGTTTTCCTTGTACTCAATTGAATAGGGATAATTGTTCAGGCATTCAATTTCCATTCCACCGATTGCTTTCGCATCATCACCAGTACCTACAATGCCCACCGTAAATTCCCTCCCGGGAAGATATTCCTCAACAAGTGCCGGTTGATAAAAGCGGGAGAGAAGATACTCAGCTATTTCCTTAAGTTCAGCCGGAGAATGCAGCAAGTTCTTTTCAGTTATACCCTTGCCTGTACCTTCTGAGACAGGTTTGATGAATAAGGGGTATTCAAGTCTGCATTTGCCTATATCTTCTTTTTTCGAAATAAGAAAACCAGGACTGACAGGCACCCCTGAAGCTTCAACAACAAGCCTTGTAAGGTACTTATTCAGGGAGATACCAAGGATCACAGGACCACTGAATACATACGGGATCTTGTACTGATCGAGGATCGCTGGGACAACCGATTCCCTTCCATCGCCGTAGAGTCCTTCGGCAACATTGAAGACAAGATCCCATTTTTTCCCTTTGCTCAGGGCCTCAATAAGCTGAAAACAATTTCCTGTGAGCTCTGTTTCAAAACCCATCGTTCTCAGCGCCATATCGATTGCATCAATAGTCTCCTGCTTATCAAATTCGGCAGTATCCTCCATAGAATAACCACGGTCAAGATACCAAGACCTCAGGTCAAACGTCAACCCAACTTTCATTATCGGTATTATTTTTCAGGGTATTCGCACAGAACACCTTTGTAGTTACGCAATACTATCTTTTCACTGCTATGCTCAACTACATAATTCGGGAGTAAAGGTATTTTTCCTCCACCTCCGGGAGCGTCAACAACAAAAGTAGGTACAGCATATCCACTTGTGAAACCGCGTAAGCCTTTTATAATCTCAAGACCCTTTCTTACTGTTGTACGGAAATGTCCGGATCCGGGTATCAGGTCACACTGATATAAATAATAAGGTCGTACCCTTATCATAAGCAGTTTATGCATAAGTTCCTTCATTACCGGCACATTATCATTTATCCCTTTAAGAAGGACAGTCTGGCTACCCAGTGGGAAGCCTCCGTCAGCCAGTTTGTTGCAGGCTTTAGAGCATTCTTCTGTTATTTCAGCCGGATGTGAAAAATGAAGGCTGATTAACAGGGGATGGTACTTCTTCAGCATATTGACAAGTTTATCTGTTATTCTCATAGGAAGAACAACAGGAATCCTGGTCCCAATACGGATAATTTCAACATGCTTGATTGCCCTGATGTTGGAGATAATATATTCAAGTGTTTCATCATTCAGTGTAAGGGGATCACCACCGCTTATAAGTACATCTCTGACCTCGCTGTGAGCAGCTATATATGCAAATGCTCTTTCATAATCCTGCCTTCCGAGCTTGTCAAGTTTACCTACTGAATGAGAACGGGTACAATATCTGCAGTAATTTGAACACACCTGTGTCACAGTAAACAGAACCCTGTCGGGATACCTGTGAACAATACCTTTTACAGGAGAAAAAGATTTCTCATGTAAAGGATCAGACTGCTCATTGCTGTGCTGAAGTAACTCCTCAACTACCGGAATAACATTGCGGCGCAAAGGATGGGAGTAAGCTGTCTGGTAAATAAGTGAAGCAAAATACGGAGTGATCCTCATCGGAAGACGGCCTTTAAGGTTATTAATTGCCATAATCTCCTTCTCGGATAATCTCATGATCTTCTTCAGCTCATCAATGCTTGTTATAGCATTCCTTAATTGCCATTTCCAATCATTCCAGGAATCTGTAGTTGTTAGGGGGAAGTAGCGGTTTATGAACTCCGAACTTCGGTTGCTAACTAACTGTGTTGGGATTTCGTTTTGCGAAAAAATCATGGTTTTCGCGCCAGGCTCATCGTCTGATGAGCAACCCACGAGGCGGCTCTCACGGTGGAGTGCCGAGACCTCATTATTGTTAGCGTTCATAGCTGGTGATGAATAAATTCATCGACGTTTTTAAAAATTAAATGGTTTTAAATTAATACTGGTATTTTTATAATTGGTGCGAAAATATGTATTCTATAAATACATTGTATCACCTGAGCATCAGAAATATTAACAGTGATATCATTTTATTAACATGCGATTCCATACTGCTTATTTCCCTTTCATGTAATTTGCTTTCTGTCAGTATATTATATTGAGGTATTGAAAAGCCCTGCAAGTTGCTGTAACTTGTATTTTTTTGACTATTTTTTGTATTACCTGTTTTATTCATCCTTACTTCAGTTAATTTTAAAATCTTTCAATCAAAATTTCGTGATTGATTACAATAAACATGCCAGTTTTTATCCGTTGATTTTCAGTTTCTTTCCTGGTCCTTGCCTGTCTCTTTTCTGGATATTTTAAGAGCACTCCGCTTCTTCTTTTTTTCGATCCTCTTTAACCTTGATGAAGGTGTGGGAGTAGTGGGTTTTCTCTCTGCGACAGGAGTAAGGATTTTTGCCAGCAGCTTGAAAAGCTTTTCTTCAGCTTTTCTTCTGTTCATCAGCTGGCTTCTTTCAGATTGTGAAATAACCAGAATATCTCCGTCAGTTGTTATCTTGTTTCCACGGGCATTGAGTATTATGATCTTCTCTTCCTCAGTCAGTTCTGCTGAACCCGGTACATTAAACCTGAGTTCAATCTTTGTATTCACTTTATTTACATTCTGGCCTCCGGGCCCGCTGCTTTTTGAAGCTGTGAATCTCAACTCTCCCTCAGGAATTCTTTCTTTTAGTTCTTCTGCCAGCATTTACAGAGATTTCAGATGAAAAACAAAGATACACCTCCGACACTAATAATTGCACCGAGGACTTCAGCAAAGGTTACTTTTTCTTTATATATGACAGCGGCAGGTGCAATTATAAGGACAGGACTTAATGCCATTATTGTTGATGCAATACCGGCATCAGTATGCCTTACTGCTATAAGTGAGAATGCTATTCCAAGGAAAGGACCGAAAAATGACCCGAGGGTAAGCGGTTTCATTCCTTTTATATCAGATAAAGCTGCTATTATCCTCGGCCATCTGTTCATGAGTGTAACTAATAGACTAAATCCTGCCAGTCCTGAAATTACCCTTATCTGCGTTGCTGAAAATGGATCACAGCTTCCAAGTCCGCGCTTGCTGAGCACCAGCCCCAAAGCCTGACCGACAGCACCCCCCAGGGCATACAGGACTCCTGCGGGAGCAAGTTTCAAAGATACCTTCTCACCTTTGCCATTTCTGTTGAATATGGCAATTGAAATACCTCCGAAGGTAAGGGCCATCCCAAAGAAATGGAGCTGACTGAGTTGCTCCCTCAGGATGATTAAACTGAAAAGAGCAGTGATGGGAGGGACCAGTGTCATTATGAGCATCGAGAAACGTGAACCTATTATCGTATAGGATTTAAAAAGAAAGAGATCTCCCAGAAATATGCCAACAAGACCTGAAAGCGAAAGCCATAACCAGTTTTCACCAGTAGCATCTGAAGGAAATAATTGATTACCACGAATCAGATTGAACAGGCTCAGAAAAATAAATCCGAGGACCAGCCTTAAAAAATTAACCTGAAGAGATCCGACCCTGCGGCCGGCCGATTCAAAAGCCAGCGCCGTGATCGTCCAGAATATCGCCGTCAGCAGTGCGGCATATTCACCAGGATGGTTATATGTTATTGCCAGTTCTGAAAGAGCGGGGATCATTTTGCAAATTCTAAAATAAACTCTCCTGATCCTCTCTCAATCAATTTGCTACTGTTTTCTATGATAACCATATATTAAGGCTCATTGGATTTTCAATATTTCAGCTTATAGCTTAAATTCCGAATAATTTGAAGCTGCAAAAAAACAAATTTAATTTCATTTGTAAACCTGAAAGTTTATAAATTGCAGATCATTTAAAAAAGCCCGGATGAATCCGGCAGAAGGAAGTCTCATGATAGCTTTGGAAAGTATTGGTGCTGCAAGTTTTTATGCGCCTTTCAAAAAGATAAAGATATGTGCATGGGAATCATACGGGATAAACCGGGAAACAATTATCTGAGAAGGGAATCCGTTATATCTCTTCAAGGCTGTTAAACATCATTATCAATGGGAGAAAAGGTAATTGCTGTATACGATATCGGGAAAAAGAACAAAAAGATCATCCTGTTTAATTATGATCTTAAACCTGTATCCGAGATCGAAGAGATGTTCACAGAAGTAAAGGATGATGATGATTTCGAATGTGACGATATAGGGCACATTGAAAACTGGATAAAAGACTCCGTTATCTCTCTGATCTCTTCGGAAAAGTATGAACTTACGGCAATAAACTTCGCTACTTATGGTGCTACACTGGTGTACCTCGACAAAAATGGAAAAAGGCTGACTCCCCTTTATAATTACCTTAAACCTATTGATGACAGGATCCCTGAAAAGGTATATCGGAAGAATGGGGGACAGGATGAGTTCTGCAGGAGAACGGCTTCTCCTGCCCTAGGCATGCATAATTCAGGTATGCAGGCTCTCTGGCTGAAATATTCTAAACCCAACGTCTTCGCTAAAGTCAGTCATATACTTCATTTCCCTCAGTATCTGTCCTGGCTGCTTACAGGTAAGATATTCTCGGAACACACTTCAATAGGTTGCCATACTGCACTCTGGGACTTCGATGAGATGAAGTACCATAAATGGGTAAAGGAGGAAGGCCTTGCTTTGCCTGAACCAGTTGATATCAGTACTCTTAACGATGTTGTGATAAAAGGCAGAAAAATTAAAGTGGGCATCGGTATTCACGACAGTTCTGCCTCACTGGCTCCATATTTAAAAAGCAGTAATGGAAGATTTCTCCTGTTATCTACAGGCAACTGGTGCATAAACATGAACCCCTTTAATACTGAAAAGCTCACTGTTGAGCAGCTGGATCATGATTGTCTTTGCTATATGAGCATCAAAAGACAACCTGTTAAATCTTCGCGCTTGTTCCTCGGACATTTCTACGAAGTTTTATTAAATAAACTAATTGAGCATTTCAATCCGGATCCGGGTAACTATCATAGCATCCAGCCGGATCAGGGGCTTGTTGAAAAATGTATTAGAAGAAGTAAAGAAAACAGATTCTTTTTTGATGATTTTCCCTATTCCAGGACAATGAAGGATAAATTCGATTTCTTTACTTTCAGATCCTTTGATGAAGCTTATCACCAGCTTATGGTTGAACTTTCGGAACTGACAACCGAATCAGTTGATCTTGTTCTATCAAATGATAATAATATTGAGAATATATATATAACGGGTTTATTCTCCAAGAACAGGCTCTTTATTAATCTTATTTCAAAGGCCTACCCGATGAAAAATGTCTATACTTCGGAGGTTATCAATGCTACCGCACTCGGAGCAGCTCTTGTGATGATGGATTCCCTGAACCCCGTTTCCAAACCCGTTCTTAACCTTGGTTTGAGCCCCTGCTGACAGACTGCCTTTAGTCAGGAGGATTGCCGGACCAGATCTTACTCTCTTCTCAGCTGACCAACTAATGACCGGCTTTTTATCCTTTGTACTGAAACAAGCAATGAAACAAAACCTGTTATGAATATTGCTGCAGCCATAATAAGTACTATCTTCCAGGGAATCTCACTACCGCTTCTGAGTGAGGGCCATGTGGCGGTAAGTCCGGAAACAATACCTGTAACTATGCCTGAGATCAGTATTATTGTCTGATCAGCTAAAACATATCTCCTTATTGATCTCTGGGTGAAGCCAACAGCAGCTAAAAGAGCAAATTCCCGTTTCCTGATATTATAGGTCCTGGCCAGCACAAATCCAAGCCCTGTTATCCCCAGTATCAATCCGAAAATACCGAGAATTACAAAAACATCCAGATAAGTATTTGTGACAACGAAAAAAGAAGAGAGCTTTTCACCGGCAGTCTGAACTGAGAGTCCGTATGCTGACAGACGCTCATGTAACATATTGATATATAATTCAGAAGCTTGCGGATTGCCGTCAATCAGAAGTATTGAACTTCCGGATACCGACGGGAAATATTCCTGGAAATTTTTATTCCCGATAAGTAAATTGCCCTGAAAAACAGACGATCTTAAGCCTCCGCAGATTATAATATTAAGTACCTGTCCGCTTTCAGCCCTGATCTTGATTGTATCGCCGATATTGACCATGAGACCCCACTTCAGGACTGTCTGATCAGCTATACCATAGATGGTATTTATGCCCGGTCGCTCATCAAGAAGAGCCCAGGTATTATTAAAATCATTCTTTTTGAGGCTGCTGGCAAAGGAAAAGGAACCCTTGTTTATAAATAAATTCGGGTCAACAGAAAGAAGTGGAGGAGATGTAACATGATTAAGGTTAAGACAGCTTGCATCATCGCCGGAAACCTTTCTGCATTGAACAAACGAGAGGTCCCTGAATTCTTCTGAACCGAAACCAAAATTTTTCCTGTTCGTTTCATTATTGAGGTCTTCCTTTATCGGGATAGCCGATTCCGCCCATAGCAAATAACCTCCTGTACCTCCCTCATTTCGAAGCATTTTATCACTTAAGACCTGACGGTTGGCTCCTGTGATTATCACGGCAAAAATGCCGGCAGCAATTATTATGACTGGTGCTATGACATGCGAAGGGTTCATGTTATAGTATTTTTTTGATAACCTTCGCAATTGAGATGCAAATATATTTTTCTTCGCCGGCTCAAATAAATAATAGTATCTCAACAGTAATACAAGCAATCCAAAAAGAAGTACAGCTCCCGCGAAAAAAATAATTGTTTCTCCCTTTTCTTTAAGTAAGGCTCTTATAAACAGTGCCGACGTCAATAATGCTGTAATAATAATAATGAAAAGATAAGGAGGAAATGAGTTTTGTTTTAACTTTTCTTCAGAAGGTTTTACCAATCTGTTAAGAAATGCCGACGTCTTTGCATAAATAACAACTGCAGTTAAAAGAATAACTGTTATAAAACCCGCAAGCAGAGGTATCATACTGAAGTCTGATGCCAGAGTGTTGGTCTGAACAGCCCCTCTCCATACCGAATTAAGTGCATGTATCACGAGCTTATTGACTAATAATCCGCAGAAAACGCCGGGAATTGCTCCAAGCAACGATAGTGCTGTTATTTCGGAGAATAAAAGCATCTTAATTTGCTTATTCCTGAATCCCAGGGCATAATATGCTTTTACATCACTCTTCCTTGTGTCAAAGAAAATAGTTACAGCCAGTGAAAAAAGTATCAGACATGATAAGATTATAAAAAATCCCAGTCCCAGGAAGAGTGAGCTGAAATCTACACTTTCTGAAGCAGCAGTTGCACCTGCTTTTCTGATGTCAGTCACTGTGAAACCTGTTTTTTCCGGATCCAGTGATCCTTTCAGGGCATTTTCTATATCATTGAGAGTTATTGATCCGGGAAACCTTAAAGCAGTTGCTGTGCCGAAGTTGTTACCCCATATTTCAATGCCTTCCGAATATCTTATAAAAGCTTTTGGAGTGCCTCTGTAATTATTCCAGTATGCCTCATCTTTCTCCCTTATCTGATCGAGAAGTATCGGGACACCGGCATCCCATCCGGAACATGTGGTACTCCCTGAAATACCTGGGAAATCGGGCATTAATAAAGGATCGGCATATCCATGATCGTTTTCAAGTATTCTGCTTACATGGAAAGTCTTTTCATTTTCTTCCAGGCTATTACCAAAACCAGGATCATACCAAACAATAACAACGCTGTCACCGGGGCTGATTTCAAGATCATCAGCCAGCCATCTGTTCAATACAATCTCATTATCAGCCATGTCAGTAACTGATGCTTGTTGAAGCGAAGAAACAAATGAGTATGGTGTTGTTTGTCCGTTAAAGTGGAAGCTGTTTACCAGGTATGTTAAAACAGGTGATCCTCCCGGGATTTTACCAAGGATATCAGAAACAATTATGCTGTCAATGAAGATCCTGTCGGAGATTATCTCAGATTCGCCTGTTTTTTCTAATCGTCTTATAGTATAGCCGATATCTGAAAGAGAAAGGACTTCTCCCAGGGCAGCTGACACTGAGTCAGGAGTGCTATGATCAAATAAGATCCTGTTAGCTTCAAATTTGCCGTCGTTACCATGATCAATGTCCGAAATGTTTATGAATATCGTGTTTGGAATGACCTGGCTTATACCGGGTGAAAAATTTCCGCTGTTTTCAGCGGTCAGGATATCACTGACCCTTAAAACTTTTGATGATTCATCATCTTTTGATGGTGCAAAAGGAGCATTTGCCGGTAAAGGATCAGCAGGTTTGAACTTAAGTATTATCTCATCTCCGGGCTTTAATCCAAGTTCTTCTGATAGTTTTGAATTTATTGCTGCATCACCCGGAATGACTGAGACACTGCCGGATGAATTCCATTTAAAGAACTCATCAGTCACTCCAAAGATCCTGACATTCAGTGCAGTTGCTCCTGTAGAAAAATTTGTACAATATCCTTCTGTTTCAAGAATTGCAATTGATTGTTTCCCTGTCTTTTCAGATATCTTTTCTGCCAGTCCGCTGTTAAAATATCTTTGTCCGGAGCTTACAATTATCTTTGCATTGCCTGATTTCTGATCTGATGTTTTTCTGAGACTGCTTCTCACGGAAGTGCCTGTAAGAAGGGATCCGGTTATTATTGCTGTAAGCAGTATTACAATTATGACCTGGTAAACAGAATCCTTCCTGTAGAAAATCAGTGACCGGGATATAAGTTTAAAAAAACCGGGTTTCATTAAAAGGCTATTATTGAATCATTTAATAAGTTTTCCTTCTGCCAGCCTAAGGTTTAATCTCATCATGGAAGCAAGATCAGATGAGTGTGTGACAACAATCAGTGTAACTCCTAATTCCTCATTTAAACTTCGGAGCAGATTACCTAAAAGATCAGCATTGTGTGAGTCGAGAGAACCTGTAGGCTCGTCAGCAAGTAAAAGTGAAGGCTTGTTAACGAGGGCTCTTACAAGAGTTGCGCGCTGAGCCTCTCCTCCGGAGATCTGAAACGGAAATTTATCCCTCAGAGAGCTGATTCCTGTTTTCTCCATAAGAAACAGGGCATAATCTGTTTTTTCTTTAAATTCATTTTCGGCATTGCCCGACGCGAATAATGGAAGAAGTATATTTTCCATTATATTCAGGTGTGCCAGAAGAAGATGATCCTGAAAAACAAAACCTGTATTTCTGTTCCTGTACTTGGCAGATTCATCAGGATCAAGCTTAATAATTGATGACCCCTGAAATAACACATCGCCGGAATCAGGATGATCCATCAGCCCGATTATGTTTAGCAGTGTCGTTTTTCCTGAACCTGAGGGTCCGGTTATTGCAAGTGATTCACCACTGCTTACATGCAGGTCCAGATTTTCAAGAACAGTTCCCCGCTGGATGTATGACTTTGAAATATTTACTAATTGAAGCATATATATAAGTTATTTACGGCCTCAGCCAGGTATATTGTTGTACACAACAGCTAATCCAGAGGACATTTTTGCCAGTGACAGTTCGGATCTCACTCCTGTATATCCGGCTTCTCCAAGCTCCAGTACTGTTTTCCTGTCTGTTAAAAGCCTGAGCAGGGAGGCAGAAAGCTCTTCCACCGTGTCCGGAGAGTAAATAATCCCGCCTCCTGTCATTTCAACTATCTCAGGAAAAGCGCCTGTTGCAGGCTGAACGACAGGAATACCCGCGCTGTTTGCCTCAAGTATGTACAATCCATATCCATCATATTTTCTTACAGGAACACTAATAACATCAACAGAACGGAAAAACTCCATTTTTTTTTCACCATGAAATTCGTTGAAGATTTTAACGCTTTTACGAAAACCATGCTCCCTGATTTTTTTGAACTGTGAAGAAATGAATTGTTTGTCATCACCTGTAAAACCGCCACAGATATTTAATGTTAGACCCGGCATTACATCCTGTGTTTTAAGATCTATAAAGGAATCAACAAGCTTATCAAAGCCGTTATGATAGTTCACTCTTGAAAAAAATCCGATTGCAGGAGCACGTGACTGATCCTTCTCAGGTATCTGAAATTCAGGATCGAATCCCAGTGGTACTATATTTATGTTACTGCCGTTTAATCCTGTCCTTGCAGTGAAAAGCTGCTTGAAATACCTGCTTGGTGTGACAAAACTGTCGACATGCGGTGCTTCTTTTGCGATCATTCTCCAGGCTTGTGAGCGATATGGTTCATCCATCTCATCTATCCAGTCATCCTCGTTGAGCAGTGAACACACTATCCTGACATCTATCCGCTTTTTTATGTGTTTCGCTATTCCTATAATGAGTGCATTTGAAAGATGAATAACATCAGGTTTTCCGCCTTCATTGAGATGCTTTACAAGGCGGTCGATCTCATCATTGCGGAATGCATTGCCTCCTTCAATCATATTAAGGGTAAGGCCTTCATAACCATGGGTGCGGGTTGCGCCTGCCTGACGGGCTGCTATCTTCAGAAGCGGCTTCGAGTCAAAGATCTTATCCATAAAGGCAGGCATATTCTTCATGAATTTAACCTTCTCCCTGAGAAACATTGAAATCGCACCAAAAAATACTTCTTTGTCGAAACCGCTTTCTGAATTTGTTTCATCCGGAGGAAGATATAACGGAATAGCACTGGCTTTTATCCCGGGGACTTTTCGTATGGCTCTCAGGAAGAGCATATCACGGTAGCAATTCGCACAGTAAAATGAGCCACCTGACCCGGTTATAATGTATACTATCTTCATAAACAGATAATTTTGGTTTTAAAAGCCGGATTCTGGCTGCATGTTTTAAAAACTGATTTCATAATTATTAGCGACTTGAAAGCGATTAGCTTGCAAATTATTTGGTCCCAAATGCCAGAAGTCTGCCATCTTCAGTGAGAAAATAAAAGCGTCCGTTCATCAGGGCAGGAGAGGAGCTGATGGGAGATCCGGCATTGAAACTCCAGAGTTTACTGCCATCCTTAAGTGAGAGAATATAAATATAGCCGTCTCCGCTCCCAAACAACACCTTGCCGGGGGCAATAACAGCTGAACCTGTTATCCTGCCATTAGTTCTGAATTTCCATCTGAGTGCCCCGGTCATCAGATCATAACAGTAAATATTTTTATCTTCATTTCCGATCACAACATTGTTATAACCGATAGCAGGTATACCAAGTATTGATCCTCCTTCCTCAGATGAGCTGGCGGCCCATAGAACTTTCCCTGCGTTAAGATCGACACAGTAGAAATTGCCGTCATAGTCACCAAAACAGGCTTTCCCTGAATAGAGGGCGGGAGAGGAAGCAATATACGTTCCTATATTAACTGTGTCTTTTTCCTTTCCGGCTACTGGATCTGCTATCCTTATTATACCATCACATCCTCCAAAAACAACTATATTCCCGGATACAGCAGGTGTTCCATTCACATAGTTCTCAGTTTCCATCTTAAACATATACTTGCCTGACGAGGGATCGATGCAATGGAGATAAAAATCATAGCTCCCGAAAATAACACCTGTGCGTGTACCAACAGTCCAGCTGTTTGCAGATCCCAGTATCTGGTTATCAGTTGAATATGTCCAGGCTGACTTCCCGTTTGTCTTATTGTAAGCTCTCAGCTTTCCATCTATCGATCCGATTATCACCTTATCGGACCATATGAGCGGGGCTGCTTCAGTCGTTTTTCCTGTTTCAGCCCTCCATTTAACTCTTCCATCAGCCCCGGCAGCTATAAGGGTACCCTTATCATTCCCAAAGAAGATCATATCACCGCTTGCAACAGGTGATGATTTTGTTCTGACACCTGACCGCAGGCTCCATAAAAGAGCAGGCGAAGAAGGCAGTTCCTGAAGTGAATTTCCTGAGAGATCTCCTTTACCCCTGAATACAGGCCATTCGCTCTGATTGTTCTGGGCTTTGAGCATCAGAATTGAAGAGCAGAACAGTACTATGAAAAAAGATACCCTCATATTCATGATTTATCTGAATTTACTAAGAGCACCGGTAGGACAGACTTTCACACACTTATCAACCTGTGTGACAAGAGTCCTGTCAAACTCTTCGGTAAGAGGCTCTGATATAACTGAAATGAAACCTCTGTTAATAAAGCATAGTGCCGGTTCTTCTTTACTGTCTTCACAGACTCTTACACAAAGACCGCATTTAATACATTTACCATTTTCAAAAATCAGGCCACTCCTGTGATTGATCTTCTTTGTCAAGGGCAGACTGAAAACCTTCCCGGACGTATCTTTCAGCGAAAATGCTTCAGCCAATTCCCTGAGCTTGCAGTTATCAGCTGCCCGGCAATCGCAGTGCATGCAATTTCCGGCCTCTTTTGAGGCTGATTCAAAATCATTGATAGTCCTGTGCCTTGAACCATCTCCTGAGCATTCCTTCAGCCATTCCTGCAATTCATTATCTCCTACAGGACCTGTCCTTGAGGAGAACCTTTTCTTTCCAGCAGTTTTCTGTTCCTTCAATGAAGCTTTTCTTTGCAGAACAGTAGTCAGTTCCCGATTTTCACCGGTGTTTTCAGTATTCTGTCTATTTAACGACTCATAAAGAAATATCCTTGTATTTCTTATTGACAGCGGTTTGTCAATTTTTTTCCTTCTGCAGGCATTTTCACAATAGGCTTTGCACGTAACACAGTTTAATTCTCCTGTTTCTGTTTCGGCACTGATAAGGTCACTGGCACCCCTGAAATCTCCTTCCGCTAACATCCTGTTCATCAAAGGGATGTTGTAACCGGCGGGACAAACTTTTCTGCAGGGAGCCTCACACTCTGCCCTGTGTTCTGCAAGAAGAAGCTCAACAGCTTTTTTACGCATTGCAACAACGTCAACACCTGAAGCATCAATTTCCATCCCTTCTTTAACAGGCGCTGAACAGCTGGGCAGGAAACTATTCTTTTTTATATCCCGGACAATGCAAACCATGCACGATGAATAATGTTCCACACCATCCTTATGGCATAATGTCGGGATAGTTATACCTGCTTTAGCTGCTGCAGAAAGGATAGTATCCTTATCTGATGCATCGATCTTTTTATTATCTATTGTTAAGCTGATCATTTAAATTTACGATTTCCACTGCATTTTCCGGACATACAATTCTGCAATTATCACATTTAGTGCATAATGTCATATCAATCTCATGTTTTTCATAAGGTTTGAACGGGATCGCGTTGACAGGACACTCCTGAGAACATTTCGTACATCCGGTACATTTATCTTTAATAACATATTTTATAAGGTCACGGCACTTTCTGACAGGACAGTATCCTAAGGCATGTGCCTCATATTCCTCCCTGAAATATTTCAGACCTGTTAAGACAGGGTTTGGAGCAGTTTTGCCCAATCCGCACAGACTGCCATCCCTTACGTAATGGCAGAGTCTCTCAAGTTCATCAATCTCCTTAAGGCTTGCTTTGCCTTCACTGAGCCTTGTTACAATATCAAGCATCTGTTTGGTGCCGACCCGGCAGAAGGTGCATTTACCACATGATTGTTTGTGAATGAAAGTAAGAAAGTATTTTGCCACATCCACCATACAGTCAGCATCATCAAGGACAACCATCCCTCCTGATCCCATCATAGCACCCATATCGGCAAGCTGCTCGAAATCAATAGGGGTGTTCTCAAGTGATGCCGGGATACAACCACCGGAGGGACCACCTATCTGTACGGCCTTGAATTTCCGGCCTTCCGCTACCCCGTCGCCAATATTATAGATTATTTCTCCTATTGTAATCCCCATAGGAACTTCTATGAGTCCTCCTCGTGCAATCTTGCCCGCAAGCGCAAAGACCTTCGTCCCTTTACTCTTTTCTGTTCCTATTGAACTGAAAGCTTCTGCACCATTATTAATGATCCATGGAACAAGTGCAAGAGTCTCCACATTATTTACGAGAGTTGGTTTGTTCATGAATCCTTTTTCTGCCGGATACGGAGGCCTCAGGTGAGGGGTTCCTCTTTTCCCTTCAAGTGAAGCTATAAGAGCAGTTTCCTCACCACATACAAAAGCACCGGCGCCCTCGAAGATCCTTATATTGAATGTAAATCCCGAATCCATTATATTCTCACCGAGCATACCCTTTTTGTAACACTGCTCAATAGCATGCTGAACCCGTGTAACTGCCAGCGGGTATTCGGCCCGAATGTAAAATATCCCGTTGCTGGCTCCTGTGGCATAACCGGCAATTGTCATTCCTTCTATTATCCTGTGCGGAAATGACTCCAGGAGCATCCTGTCCATAAAGGCTCCTGGATCTCCTTCATCTCCGTTGCAGACAATATATTTCTCCGACCCCTGAGACTCTGCTGAGATCTTCCATTTTAAACCTGTCCGGAAACCTGCGCCACCTCGCCCCCGTAAACCGCTTTGATAAATTATCTCAGCAATGTCAGATTGTCTATTCAGGAAAATTGATTTTTTTAATGCCTCAAAACCACCCAGCAATATATATTCCTCAATTGAATCAGGTGTAAGTATACCACTGTTCAGAGTAGCAAGACGCACCTGTTTCCTGAGAAAATTATCAAGGTATTTTTCTCTTATTTCACCGGGAAGATTAATCGGACTACCTGATTTTTCATCTGAGACGAATGTGTCTGCAAGATCATACAGTTTGTGCCTTATGCGTTTATTTACAGATCCCGGCCGGATATGCTTTAAGAGGATCTCTTCCACCTGACCCATCCTTACATTTGTGTATCTGAAGTGATTATTGCCGGGTTTAACTATCTCAAGCAGGGGAGTCTGGTTGCATACTCCTACACAACCAACAGGTTTAACCTTTATATTGAGATCAAATCCTTCCTTTATCTCCAGGAGTTTTGATAGTATCTCTTTACTTCCGCCTGCTACACAGCATGATCCGAGTCCAATTCTGACTTCAGCCTCATAACTTTTACCTTCTTCTTCTTTTTCAGGCTCGGCATTGCCAGGGTGTGTATTCAGGAAATCCTTAATAATATCTGCAGTCTGCGTTGGCTTGACATGTCCGTAAGTTTTGCCATCAATCTGGACAACGGGAGCCAGTGTGCAACAACCGAGACAGGCTACTTCTTCAATTGAGAACATATTGTCAGGTGAACTGCTTCTTGTATCGTTTATCGACAGTACTCTCCTGAATGACTCTGATATGAGTTGTGAGCCCTTCACATGACAGGCAGTGCCTGCACATATCTTTATGATATGCTTTCCTGCCGGAAGATGCCTGAACTGAGAATAGAAAGTGGAAACCCCTGATATTTGTCCCGGAGTTATATCTGTAACCTCACATATGCGTTTCAGAGCTTCTGATGGCAGGTAATTGATTCTTTTCTGAACCTCCTGCAAAATAAGTATTACTTTATCCTTTTCCCTTCCGTGTAAGCTTACAACCTCATCAACGGCAGCTATTATGGAATTAACATCCACAGGCTGACATCCACATTCTGAATTTATATTGTCGACTTTTTTACTCAATTTTCTGAAATACAATAAAGATAATTTTTGCCTCTGATAAATATTTTGTTGTCAGAGAAAGCAGGGGTGCAATCAACTGCTTCTCCAAGCGATGATTCAGCAATCAGGCTAAATTTCCCGGCTGCTTCTATTATATGCATGATGCCGGATCTGTTTAACAGATATACCCTTTTATCTGCAATAACAGGTGAAGCATAAAAAGGATCTGTAAAATAGTGTGTCCACAGGGTATCTCCTTTTTCAGCGTTATAACAAGCAACGTCTCCGTATCCGGTTGGTACGAACAGGTACTCTTCAGTAGCTACAGGACTGGGGACATCAGGAGTGTACATGTTGTCTTCCCATATTATTGAAGCATTGTCGCCAGGCCTTATTGCCACAAGTTTTGCATAATCTGTAACAGCATAGGCGAATCTGCTGTTAACGGCAACCGACGGTGCAACATCTCCGCTCATGCATTCTACTGACCATAATTCATTTCCTGTACCCGGATCATATGCAGTAACTTCAGGATTCCCGTTAATGATTATCTGTGGAATGCCATTGAAATTTCCAATGACAGGGGAGGACCATACTGCCCGTCCTCTTCTGATAACTTCATATTTAAGATCTCCTGATCCGATATCAAATCCCATAAGGGATATTTTTTCATTTGAATCAAACTGCACTGCAAGCAGGTTTTCATAAATTATAAGTGATGATGCGTAACCGTATATATTTTCAGGTAATCCAAGGTTTTTAGCCCACTTCAGAACTCCGTTATGGTCTACACAGACCAGATTGCCATTTGCATAAATTGCACATACTGCATCGGCATTTGCAGCAACAGTCGATACTGCAAGCCCTGCTTCCGCATCCATTTCGGGAAGTGTTTCAGGTTCACCTTCAATACCAGATGCAGGAACTGTCCATAATAGTTTGCCGGTATTCTTGTCAATACAGTAAACTTCGCATTTTTTGCCTTCTGCCCCTGTCAGGAAGATCTTGTCTCCCCATATAACAGGTGAGCTTTTTCCTGAAGCAGGAATGCTGACTTTCCATTTAATGTTTTTACCTTCCTGTCCATCCCATTCGACAGGGTATCCTGAGCCACCTGCAATACCTCTGCCATCCTGGCCTCTGAAAGAAGGAAAATTAGTTTTATCAGGCATGAATTCTTGTGCTGGTGGAGTATTTTCAGTACTTCCTTTTTTAGCAGATGATTCCCCTTCTCTTTTAAAGATATCAGCAAATAATCCTGTACCATCCTTTTCCTGTTTTGCCTGCCTTGTTTCAGGCAGGTAAGCTCTGAGAAGGAAAGATGAAACAACAGCGCCAACAGTTATTGCAAGTGCTGATGTAAGTAACAGACGACGGCCCAGCTGTTGCCTGCGTAATGGATCAGGTTTCTCTCCGGGGACAGGGGGTATGATTTTTTCCTTGCCTGCAATCAGCCTCTGACAAAGGACAAAAACAATCGCCCCGGCAATTAACAGGTATGATCCTGTCTCTATCTGCTTTCTGGAAGCAAAATAAGCTTTACGGGCCATCAGATCCACTGCCCGTATCTGTTCAGCAAGGTTAGCATTATCCGGATCTTTATCAAATTGATCCTTAAGTTCCAGTAAAGCCGGATTATCAAGCGGATCAATTGTTTTTAACTGGGCAAGGCTGAATATCATCGTTATTGCAACGACTAACGTAAATATGCCGGAAATGAGGCTTATCGTCTTTAAGGTTGATATATTCTTATCTTCAGAACTCATGATTTTTCAGTCTTCGTTTTTGCTTCAACAGGACAGTATTTAAAACATCGTCCACAACTATAACATTTCCCCTGGTGGGGTTTATATTCAGTGCGTGTTTTCCTTATTGTCATTCCAAAAAGGCTGATTCCCAAAGATAAGCCCAGAAATCCTCCTGCCCAGAGCGAGGCTTTTTTAAACCTGGCTACAACTAACTTTTCATCGTTATAAAGCTCTTCTTCAGTCTGTCCTGATTCTTTAAAGGCTGATGCTGCTTCTGATACTGCTTCAATACCCAACTCATTTTCAGCACGTATCTCCCGTGCAAGCTTCACATCCCTGTGAATGCCACTCAAAGCGGGTGATGCATTGTAAAGTATTAATCCCCCTGCTGCTGCAAATAAGGGGATCAGAATGAAATACCTTATAAATCTTTTTCTCGAAGTTGCCGGATCTTCCTGAGGCCGGTCAGCATTTGACGGCAAAATTGCATCGTAAGGACAGGCTTCTTCTTCACATAACCTGCAATTAGTACATTCAGCAGGTGTTATTGTGAGGTGCCTGCCAGCAAACCTTGAAAAAATATTGAGCAGTACTCCGTAAGGACAAAGATAGCGGCAATAGGGCCTGTTAATGAATATCCCTGCTATAATAAGAAGAACGCCGAAAACTATCATTGTATATTTGCCGTCAAGGCGGAAGAACCCAACATAAGGATCATATTTACATATAATGAACTGGCTCTCCATAGCAGCAAAGAGAACAGCAAGGGCAAGATAAATGAAAGGAACGGCAGCCATAACCGATTCTACTGACTTAGGCAGTTTTACAGGCCTGAATCCCGTGAGCTCCTGGATAGCTCCGAGCGGACATACACCGGCACAGAATACCCTGCCAAAAAGAAGTGCAAATATCAATGGAATAAGGAAGAAAAGAAGAACAGTGAGCGGAATAGTATAGCCTTGATTGAAAAGAGCCAATGCTACATTCTGCACTGATCCTACAGAGCATACGCAGCCCTCTCGAAAGAATCCGAAATATGCAAGTGAAAAAACCGACATCATTATGAGCCCTTTTCGCGATCTAAGCTTAATAGCAAGCCATGAGGTAACAAGCAATGCTGCAATCAGCACACCAACATCAATATATTCCCAGGCCGGAGACCTGTGCAGCGGCATCTGATGTTCAGGATAAACATAATCAGTCTGAAACTCGGGCCGCGGAAATCTTTCCTGAGCTGATGCAACATTATTCCAGAGCAGAATAAAAAGAATAAGGATTGTCTTTATATATTGTTTTACCATTTTCTTTATTGTCTTTTTCTTCATCTCCCTTTCAAACAAGTCCGATATGATCCGGGCATTTATCAGACAGGCCTGTCCTTTTTAATATATTGCTGATCATCAGAATATCTTGACACCGCGTTGGCCGGACAATTTCTGGCAATCGAACAATCGTTGCAGTTTACGCAAAGGTCCTGCTTTATCTGCATATATAGGGAACCGTTCCCAAAATCCTTGCACCCCTTTACACACTTGGCACAGCCATCGCAAAGATCTTCATCAACAGTGTATTCAAAAAAAGGTTCCTCCACGAATGTTCTTGTTATCGCACCTGTGGGGCACATCTGCAGCTCAGCTCCTGTGCCAATTGCTTTAGCTCCTTCCTTGAGATAACCACCACACAGATCACAATACCCGCAGAGAGCATACTCGTGTACACATTTTGAAGCAGAAGGAGTCAGAATACAGCTTGTTTTGCACTGACCGCAGGCTATACACTTGTATGGATCTATCTGCCACACATAACCACTGACTGATGTCTTCTTTGAAAGTACTATCGGCAAACCTGCAATAGGAACTATTGCAAGTAGCTTTCCAAATTTCTTTACGAAACGCCTTCTGGTCTCATATATATTTTTCCCTTCTTTCATTTCCTGACAGGTAAATATTTATTACAATCATCCTCCCCATTGCAAAGCCCTCTTCCCGGACATTGATCACAGTTGCTGGCGGAAGCAATACGGCCTCCCAGAATAAATACTATTATTGCAAGAATAGAAAGCAGGACCACCCGGCCAATCTTCTGAAGGAAATTGTTTCTTGAAATATTCATATTAAAGCCTTTTGCACTGATCATTTTCGCATAAATAAATATAATTTCGAATCTGAAGGATTTGCCCCATAGATCTTTTCTCCTCCATCTGATGCAATATCAAGGGGAACTGAAGCAACAAAGTCATTTTCTGAGGACACATATTCAATGAATTCCCCTGTTGTTTCTGATATCTTAATCCTGTTAATCCCTTTTTCGGCAGTTATAAAACCTCCGGGGATTTTTGTAAAATGAGCAGGGTTGCAACAGCCGCAGAAACTGCCCGGATCTGATCCGGGTTCTCCGAACGAGGAAATGAACTTACCGTCAATTGCCCATTTCTCAATCCGGTGCTTTCCTGTATGAGCAAGATAAAGGAAATTCTCATCAGTCAGGCATACATCAAAATAAGGACTTGGTATCAGCAGTTTCTCTTCTGAATGGCCTATCATCGAACGAACCTCGCCTTCTTTGCTGATAACAAAGACTATCTTATTACCAGCATCAGCAACAGCAAGATAGTCTTTATTGGCAGATAATGAGGTAATTAAACATTTCGCCTCATAGGGTCCCCACTCACTTATAATTTTCCCGTCAGGACTTATAAGATAAATAAGTTCCTCTGAAGCTGCAAACAGGGTGTCACCGCTCATTGTGAGAGCAGCTATCCTTCCAGGCATTTCAATCTGCCATATTTTCTTAAGTACATTATTGTAACTAACAATAAATGAATCACCTCCCGCATAAATGTTCCCATTTGACGAAACTGTAGCAGCTTTTAATCCTTTCGGACAATCAATAGCCTGAACAATATGCCATCTGTCAGTTGGTCCGGAATGATCAATAGCAGCAGTATCTTCGCGTGGTTTCCTTTCACTCCGGATTGTGTCAAATACTATAAACCCGATAAATGACAGGATTATTAGTAAAGAGATTAGTGCAAGAAATTTTTTGTTGTTCATAAGACTTCCTGTTTACCGATAAACAAAGAAACCATATTCTTTGAATCCCTCATTATGAGGTAATTACCAGCTATGGCCATTGGGCCCCATGCTTCTATCCCATCGAGGATCCTATATTGTGAAAGGAGTGAGGCTCCTGATGATCCCAGCTTGAATATATATAAGTTGGCATCATCATCAAGCAGGAACATCATGTCGTTGCTTACTAAAAAGGGCCCCAGGCCTCTTCCAAAACGCTTTTCCTTTCCGCTAATCCATACAGGAGTCCGAAGATCAGAGATATTGTAGCATACAAGCTGTTTTTTCAGTTCTCCTGCATTTTCAGGCATAACTGTCCACAAGAGGTCACCGGTGATTATCGGCGTATGCTGGTCGCTCGATGCGCCTTCCATAGCCTTATGCATTTCAACAACGCTTGCTGAGAATGCTGAACCGTTATAATCAATCCTTAACCTCGCACCTCCTGCTCCATAACTTCCGAAAACAGCTATCTCATTATTTCCCAGGTAAAGGGGAGAGGCTGCAGTTGTTGCAGGATTCCATTGTTTTGTCAGCCACAATAATCTGCCTCTGTCACTACCCTCGGCAGAAACCCCGCATACTCCGCCAATCGCATTATACACATACATTTTTTTCCCGTGAATTGTCATTGGCATTATAGATCCGTGCGACATTCTCAGAGTATCAGGATTTGGTGTTCGCCACACTTCCTTTCCAGTGGCACAATCAACTCCAATCATCAGTGCCTTGCCTCCCGGAGCAAGTACAGCAATTTCGTCATCAATCAGAGGACACTGACCTGTGTACCAGTCCGGAGTAATTTTTCCTTTTGCGCTGCCAGGTATCCCGAACTCCTTCTCCATATCAAGGGTCCAGAAAAGATCACCATTTACAGGATTAACGCACATAACGTGCGATCGGGGGCCAACAGATACAAGATATTTATCTGTTACTGCCGGAACAGTCCTTGAGTAGCCATGGTTACGCTTAACATCGACGTAATACCATCTTCTCCAGAGTTCTTCACCGGTCTTCAATGAAAAACATCTCAGCATGTCGGCTTTGATCCTTTCATTATAGTCAAGGACATATACTCTGCCATTTAAGACAGCCGGACCGGCATAACCTTCACCAAGAGATATTTTCCACTGTACAGGGGGGCCTTCTGTATCCCATGATTCTGAGAGAGGGATAGTATCGTGATTCTTGTTGTCAAAATCAGATCCCCTGAACCTTGGCCAGTTCCCGGGGATGACCTCATCAAGAAGATTCATATTACTGAAGAATTCGCCGACAACAACAGTTTCAGGTCTGGGTTCTGTCTTGGGCCTGTTATCCATACCTGCTTTCCTTATCTCGATTTCAGCAGGGAAATGCTCACCCGATAACCACCATATCAGTGATGCTATTGTAATAACAACTGCGAGGCCTGTTATAATATGGTTATTTATTCTGCCGGGACTCATCCTTATCTTGCCGCAATAATTATTTCTTAATGTTATAAGCCATTAACGCTTCTCCATGCCGGAGGTACAGGATCCCATTATGTATCACAGGGTGAGCCCAGTATGGACCTGAACCTGCCTTTATCCTGAAACTGCTTATAAGATCAAATTTT
This sequence comes from uncultured Rikenellaceae bacterium, assembly GCA_964399575.1. Lineage (GTDB taxonomy): Bacteria > Bacteroidota > Bacteroidia > Bacteroidales > VadinHA17 > LD21. Next base: position 10,218 of record CAYNRI010000015.1, on the reverse strand, counting down.
TCAGGGTTTGGCCTTACCAGTCCTGCATATCCTGTTCTTTCATCGTATATGTAAAGCAATCCGTCAGCTGAAATTACAGACCCCTTGCCTTTCCATGTTTCTTCATACATCTTTTTACCGGAACTGGCTTCAAGACAACACCAATTACCTGTATTGTTGTTGATCCAGTTCGCTCCATAGATATAACCATCAACAAGAACAACTCCTCCGTGATGTACATCAAGATTTTTTTCAGTCCACTCAACAGCTGCTTTTCTGCCATTTTCAGTCAGGTTTATCAGGATACTTCCATGATTATATCCTCCTGTAAAGAAAACCTTATCATTAAAGAACAATGGAGTTACACAATCTATCTGCCTTGTACCTTTCTCCTTGCTTCCCAATGCTTCAAGGTGATCTATTTTCCAAATAATTTTACCTTCTGATACATCAACGCCGAATACATACCTCGGTGTGACATTTATGAGGAGTTTATAGTCATTGTAATCAATAAGGATGGGAGAGGAATAGGATGCAGGGACATTGAGACTTTCTGTTTGCCAGATCAGTTCTCCGGAAGTCTTATCAAGTGCTATTGTTGTTGTTTCCGGTCCACCGGGGGTAAAATAAAGTTTATCGCCATCTATCAGAAGTGATTCAGCAATACCCCACGATCCGTATGTTCCCTTGTATATCTCACTTGCTTTGACTGACCATATTATCTGACCGTTGATCCCATCTATGCAGGCCAGATCTCCGAATCCGCTTGATACAAATACCTTATCACCTTCAACTGTCGGAGTACAACGGCTTTCAGGATTGGATTCCTTCCATATGCGCCCATAGGGAGTCTGCCATTTGATCTTCCCATATTCATCAAGAGCGATGAGTATATCATTTATATCATCATTACCTGTCAGGTAGATTGTATTGTTACCGAATGAGACTGAAGAATTGCCTTTGGGCAGATCAGGGTTCAACCATGCTAACTGAGGGCCTCCCTCAGGCCAGGATTCCAGTAGTCCAGTTTCAGCTGAATTACCAGTCCTGTTTTCTTCACGCCATTCACTTATCAGCTGCTTATCTGACAGATCAACCGGATTAACTGTTATTATATCTCCTGATCCTGATGATCCTCCCTGTGAAAACAAATAAAAAACAGCATAACCGATTGCGCCTATAATTATCAAAGAAGCTGTTATAATTATTAATCTCTTCATGTATTGATTATTTTAGTTTAAAGGCCATTTTGAGCCCGCTAAAATATGAGCCAAAAATACTCATATTTATATAAGGTGATGGCCCTGTTAATTAGTTTTCAGCGAAAATACTCCCAGATAATCACCATGCCGAATAAACAACCTTTTATTGTTTATAACAGGATGAGCCCAGTAAGGACCTGATCCTTTTGTGACCCTGAACGTACTTATCACGTCAAGTTTTTCTGCAGATGGTTTTACGAGTCCGACATTTCCCGATTTTTCTTCAATAATATACAGCATTCCTTCAGCAGAAATTATTGGTCCTTTATTGTGCCAGTTATTGATCCACAGTGTTTTACCAGTAGTCCAGTCAACACATATCCACTTTCCTGTTGAATTAGTGTCATGAGTTGAGCTGAAGATCAGATTTCCGAGTAAAACTGCCCCTCCAACATGCGGAGTAAGGTCCTTGTTCTTCCATACTATGGCAGGAGGTCCATTCGGGTTGATCTTAAGCTTTACAGCGACCTGTGCGTAGCCGTTCGCAACAAGAAGATGGCCATCACGGAATATGGGTGTATTGGTATGGTTGCGCCGTCCTCCCTGCTGATCATTCATGCCCTCATAGTTAACTTTCCAGAGAAGCTTGCCGTCACTTGCATTTATCCCAAGAACCGACCCGGTTGTTACAGTTACAATTACCTTTTGTCCGTTATTATCTATTACAAGAGGATTTACATATTGAGTGCCTTCATTTACATGAGGTGTTTCCATATAACATTCCCGTTCTCTGTATTGAAGGCTGCTGCAGCAACAATATTGCCACCGGGGATCCCGATTACCTTGTTATCAATAACAACTGGAGATTCAGATATGCCAAACCTCGGATGGGATGCTTTGTATTTATCGAAATAATTGACAGACCATATTATTTTACCTTCCCGGCTGATACACACCATATCGCCCTGGCCGCTAACAACAAATATTTTATTGCCGGATACCACAGGAGTAGATCTGGAATCAGGATAATTACTGTTTGAAGCTTTCCCGTACACCGCTTCCCATCTCTTCTTCCCTTCCAGAGTATATGCCGTAAGCACATCATTCTCTCTCTCCCTTCCTGCCTGTAATATATACAGCATCCGTCGTAACTGTCGGGCTCGAAAATCCTGATCCTGCGTCTGCGGCTTCCCAGATGACTGCGGGGCCACCGGCAGGCCATGATTTTAACAGACCTGATTCATTATAGATGCCCGAACGGTTAATTCCGCGCCAGCCATCAAATAACTGAGAAAATGCACTGTTTAATGAAAATGTAAATATTACTGATGTAAGAAATAACTTTAATAAATAATGTATCATGTGTATGACCTTCTGTTGTTGTCGCGCAATATAGGAAAAGATGTAATAATTAGTGACAGAATATTTTACATTAAGTCTTTTTTAGGAAATTTTAAAGATTTTTAACACGATCCCATTATCAGGATTACCGCAACATTATCGCTGATTATAAAGAGCCAAAAAATCGGAGCACAACAGCATGAGTAAATTATATATATTTAATTTAAAATCAATCAAAAATTAACTAATATAATTAAATAGCCAATTTAAATTAATAATATATAGCTAAAATACATTATAAGTTAATATAATTTTTGATAAATCGAAATTTTATTTAATTTTGCGAAACTTGTTTTTGTATCTGTTTATTAACAATAATCTGATAAAGGGACTATTATATGTGCGGAATTGTTGGTGTTTTTGATTTGAAGGTAAACTACTTAGAGCTTAGAACGAGCATATTGACAATGTCGAAGAAACTAAGGCATCGGGGGCCTGACTGGTCGGGGATCTATTATTGTGACAAAGCCATACTGGCTCATGAAAGATTGTCAATTGTCGATCCTCAATCAGGGAAACAGCCACTTTTAAGCAGGGATGGGAACCTTATTCTTGCCGTCAATGGCGAAATTTATAATCACCAGGAGATAAGGGCCCGTTACAAAGACTCCTATGATTTCATGACACATTCTGATTGTGAAGTGATCCTTCCTCTCTACAGGGAGAAGGGTCCTGCATTTCTTGAGGAAATGAACGGGATCTTTGCATTTGCCCTCTATGATAAGGAAAAGGATGCTTATCTGATTGCACGTGATCATATAGGGATCATCCCTTTATATATAGGATGGGACAAGTTTGGAAATTTATATGTAGCCTCTGAACTTAAAGCCCTCGAGGGTGTCTGCAATAAGATCCAGGAATTTCTGCCGGGGCATTATTTGTACAGCAGGGAAGGGAGTATGAAAAAATGGTACAGTCGTGAATGGATGGATTATGATGCCGTTTCAGGTAACAAAACATCACTCAATGATCTTCGCACTTCGCTTGAAGCTGCAGTGCATCGCCAGCTAATGTCAGACGTTCCGTACGGTGTTCTGCTTTCAGGAGGTCTTGACTCCTCTGTCATTTCAGCAGTGGCAAAAAAATTCGCTGCCAAACGTATTGAGACAATGGATAAAAGTGATGCATGGTGGCCTCAGCTCCATTCTTTCGCAGTAGGCCTCGAAGGATCTCCTGACCTGTTCTCAGCACGTCAGGTCGCAGCGCACATCGGTACTATTCATCATGAAATAAATTTCACACTCCAGGAAGGGCTTGATGCACTGAGAGATGTTATATATCACATTGAAACGTATGATGTTACTACAGTAAGGGCATCAACACCAATGTATCTGTTGGCCCGTGTAATAAAATCGATGGGAGTAAAGATGGTCCTTTCGGGCGAAGGCGCTGATGAAATTTTCGGCGGTTATCTCTACTTCCACAAAGCTCCGGGCCCCAGGGAATTCCACGAAGAGACTGTAAGAAAATTAAGTAAGCTGCATCTGTATGACTGCCTAAGGGCAAATAAGTCGCTCGCCGCATGGGGTGTTGAAGGTCGCGTTCCTTTTCTTGATAAGGAATTTCTTGACGTGGCTATGCGGATAAACCCCCTTGATAAAATGACCGATAAGGGCAAAATAGAGAAGTGGGTTCTCAGGAAAGCTTTCGAGGATTATCTTCCCGAAAGCATCGCATGGAGACAGAAAGAACAATTTTCTGACGGAGTGGGCTATAACTGGATAGATACCCTGAGAGCTCTTGCATCAGCAGAAGTATCGGATGAACAATTGAAAAATGCCGGGTTCAGGTTCCCGGTAAATCCCCCGGCGTCAAAGGAAGAATATTTCTACAGGAGTATTTTCGCAGAGCATTTTCCTTCAGATTCTGCAGCAGCCTGCGTCCCCTCTGTCCCTTCTGTAGCGTGCAGCACTGCTGAAGCCCTTGCATGGGACGCCTCATTTAAAAATATGGTAGATCCTTCTGGCAGGGCAGTGAAAAATATCCATGCAAATTCATATAAATAATATTAACTTTATGATTTGTAAAGAGTATTTTTTATATGGAAGAACAGGAAGATAATTCAGATTACACATTCAAGATCATTCTCTGGCTTATTTTGTTTCTTGCCTTTGGTATTATTATAATTACCTGAGTTTAATTATTTGCAGGGTATTCCAGGACTTATAATATATTTTGAGTATCAGGAATCATACACAATATTTCATTGATTTTCTTCGTCTACCCCGGCCCCAAGGGGAGCGAAGAAAATCAACATAATTTATTGCCATGGTGAATTTAAAAACAGCAATCAGTTTTGGAGCTGCATCGCTATTCACATTTCAGGCAGCTGCACAAAAAACTGAGTCATTTAACCGGAGTAAACCAAACATTATCCTCATTCTGATGGATGATATGGGATATGGAGATATTGGCAGAGCCGGAGCAGCTCAGTATGATACTCCTAATCTTAACAACCTTGCTGATGAAGGAATGCAGTTTACCTGGTTCTACTGTCCGCAGGCTGTTAGCAGTGCCTCTCGTGCAGGCCTTCTTACAGGATGTTATCCGAACAGGATAGGTATCACCGGAGCATTATTCCCCTGGTCAGCAACAGGAATAAATTCCGATGAGATCACTATAGCTGAAATGCTAAAGACAAGAGGTTATGCAACAGGTATTATTGGCAAATGGCATCTTGGGCATCAGAGGGAATTCCTCCCGCTTCAGCATGGTTTCGATGAGTTTTACGGACTTCCTTATTCTAACGATATGTGGCCGGTTAATTTTGATGGTAAACCATTTACACGTATTGACAATTCGGTATTCAGATCAAAATGTCCGGTTCTTCCCCTTTTTGAAGGAAATGAGAAAGCAGGGGAGATCAGGACCCTTGCCGATCAGGATAAGCTGACAACAGAATTTACACGCAGGACTGTGAAATTCATCGAAGATCACAGGAATGAGCCTTTTTTCCTTTATCTGCCTCATTCAATGGTACATGTTCCTCTGGGTGTCTCTGACAGATTCAGAGGTAAGAGCGAACAGGGCTTTTTTGGTGATGTCATGATGGAAGTTGACTGGTCGGTTGGTGAAATTATCAGTGTAATTGAAAAATACAGTCTCGAAAAGAACACTCTTGTAATCTTTACAAGCGACAACGGCCCATGGCTGAATTACGGCAATAATGCAGGCTCGGCCGGAGGCCTTAGAGAAGGTAAAAGCACAAGTTGGGAAGGAGGTCAGAAAGTTCCATGTATAATGAGATGGCCCGGAATTATTCCCGCAGGAAGTATTTGTAACAAGCTGGCCAGCTCAATTGATATCCTGCCTACACTGGCTTCAATAACAGGTGCTGATCTTCCATCAAGGAAAATTGACGGAATTAATATTCTTCAATTACTGCTCGGAAACGAGAGATCATCACCAAGACGGGAATTCTATTATTACTATCAGACAAATGATCTCGAAGCCGTGCAAAGAGATTTCTGGAAACTTGTCCTTCCGCATTCAGGACAGTCTTACAGAGGAAAACAACCTGGGAATGACGGGTGGCCGGGAGATATTGGAACGGAAAAAATTAACGAAGCCCAACTGTTCGATCTGCGACGTGATCCCGGTGAATGGTATGATGTTGCAGCATCATATCCTGATAAGGTAATTGAACTTAAATCACTCGCTGAGGAAGTCAGGAAAGACCTGGGCGACAATCTGACAGGTGTTGCAGGTGCAAACAGAAGAAAAGCAGGAACAACAATCCAGTCAGATTAGTTGTTGCAACATATCATAAATTCATAGTTGTCACAATCGGATACAGCCGATAAAAGTGGCATTTCCTTTTCCTGCTGACTTGAGATACACGGGGCACAATCCATATGATATCCTGAACAAAAGGGACATTTTTCAACCTTACTGAAACGATGCATCCCCGTTGCAAGAGCTTCAGAAACAGATCTGAATGTCCCGAGAAAGATCAGATCCTTTTTCTCTGCCATAAGCGGACAATTCCCGCTATGAACTATATGATCCCCGTTGAGCCTTTCCTTTATACTGATAAAATACATCTGTTCCATAATACTAAAAATAAAATGTACTCTTCCTGAACGATACTTAACAAGGTTAATTCTCTTTTATTGATAACCGTTACATAAGTTATATTCGTTTCATACCCCATTTGTTACCCTTAAAACCCGGTTTTTATTTGAATAATTTTATTTTTCTGATGGGCAGAGTAAAACAAAACTCTGTATGATATAAATTTTTATATGCCTAAAAATCAGTATTTCAGATATATAGCTGGCAGGCAAAAATTATTTTTAAAAATAATGCCCTTTCTGGGGTAACAATCGGGCTGACATCAAAATATAACTATATAAACCAAATCATGAAAGCTATGAATACAAAGATGAATTCCGGAAAGAAAAACCTTAATGAAATTTTGTCGGGCGTTTATGGAGTCGAGATCCTTGATGTAAAAACAATGAGTCATATCCGTGGTGGCGACGGACAAGAGGGTCTTGAACCAATAATTATTCTCCCGCCAAAGAAACCGTAAGAATATATTTAAAATTTGCAGCCTTACATCTTCTAAAGAGGCCGGTCCATTGAGGTCTCTCTATAGATAGTTTTATTTATCTTTCAGAGATACGATCAATATTTTTAAAGTGATTGTTTTTAATTACTTTCAGCCTTGCATTTAATAATATAGCTGTGGCTCTGCAAAGTGAATAGGTTGTTTATTCTGGCTGTAGTACTCCTTTTTTCAATCCCGGAGTTTGCGCTTTCTCAGGAAAGCGATTATGAATCTGATTTTGAAAATTTCCTCAGATATTATAATTCCGGAGATCTGTTGAAAGCAGAACAATATCTTCTTTCATCTCTCGAATCAAGTGATACATTACCTGTCAGTTATAACATACCTTTATTAAATAATCTTGGCGCTGTAAACTTCCTGCTGGGAAGATACGACCGATCTCTTGATTATTATAATAAGGCGGAACTTTTATTGGTTGCTGAAGATTTATCACAGTCGCTGGGAGATATATATATAAATAAAGCTATCATTCTCGGAATTCAGAAGTCATATGCAAATGCTTTCGAATACTTTGAAAGAGGAATAAGGATTTATGACAAGCTTGTCATAAAGGATAAAAGTGTTATCTCGAGTCTGTCGCTGGCTTATATGAATTACGGGAGAATACTGACTGAAAATGAAGAATATCAGCATGCATTGAAATTACTTCACAAAAGTGCGGCCCTTATTGAAAATAACAAATTGTCAACTCTGGCTAATGTTTATCTTAATATCGCACAGGTCTGCCAGAACCTCAATGAGTTCAGAGATGCTGAATTATATTACCATAAATGCATCCGGATATTAAA
>CAYNRI010000015.1:0-2265 GCA_964399575.1 uncultured Rikenellaceae bacterium | reverse complement strand
GAAAAATATACTGATCAGTATTACAGGTTGTCAGAGGCCTATTACAGCTATGCCCGGCTTCTCGGGATTGAAGGAAGAAAAACTGAAGCATTTGAAATGCTCGGAATGGCTCTTTCTATAAGTCTCAGAAATTACGGACCAAAGAGCCCTCAGGTATCATTGGTCTATAAACATCTCGGTGATCATTTTTCAGACCAGTCTGAGTACAGGAAAGCTCTTGATTATTATCAGAAAGCCCTGATCTCAATAGTTGACCGTTTTGATGAAACAGACATATTTTCAAACCCTTCCGGCGATTCTTCACTTTTTGCAATAAGACTTCTTGATAACCTTAAATCTAAAGCTCTTGCTATACAGGAATTGGCGCTGAAAGAGCAAAATGAACAATCCGCAATTAAATACAGCAAAGCAGCAAGTGAAACTATCGGAATTGCTTTGCATGTGCTTGAGAAAATTAAAGACGAACTCGTTTCAGATGAGGACCGTATCTATCTGGCAGAAAATGAAAAGGAGACTTACATAAGTGCTATTGATATAATTAACAACGAGTTAAAGCTTACAGGTGAGACATCCCTGATTAGAAAAATGTACACTTTCTTACAGGACACAAAAGCCTCCTTGCTGCGTGAAGAGATATTTGAAAACGAGCTTCTATTCTCAGAGTTTATATCCGATTCCCTTCTCAGGAGGAAAAACGATCTCGAACTTGCGCTTGGCTCTTATAACAAATTTATTTTAAATGAATTTCAAAATCAAAGACCAGACACTGCAAAGATCAACTTATGGAAAGATGAAATATTTGCAATGAACAGGGAACTTGAGAAGCTGTCAGTTGAACTCCGCAGCTGTTACCCGGAATACTATAATCTGCTTGAGAAAACAAAACCATTATCTGTAGCTCAGATAATGCGAGGGTTAAAAAAAGATGAGACAATAATTGATTTTATTCTGTCGCGCGAGTCCAGGAACGGAATAAGAAAACTTTTTACATTTATAATTACAAGAGACAGTCTTTTTCTTCATGAATCTCATCTTGATTCGCTTTTTACAATAAATACTGAAATAATCCGCAATGGAAGCCGTATAAGGAATAATGACAGCAACCATAGCCTGCTTCTGAATGAATATGCATCTGCCCTTAATTTCATGTATATTAAACTCATCAGCCCTGTTCTTAAGAACCTGAATACCGGTCATCTTATCATTATCCCTGATGATGAGATAGCCTTGCTGCCGTTTGATGCTTTAATAGAATCTCTTCCTTCAGAGACTATAAGATCCTTTGATGGACTTCCATATCTTATAAATAAGTATACAATATCATATGGGCCATCCTCATCCCTCGTATTCAATAAGACTCCTCGCAGCAGGAAGGTATATGCCTTTTCTCCTGATTACAATGAAATTAATAGTGATAATAGAAGTCATGTACACTTAGCTGGTGCAAATAAGGAAATCGATGCAATTTTCAGATGGTTCAGAGGTGTCAGATTCACCGGACACTCAGCTACAGAGGCAAATTTCAGATCTTCACTTGTTTCGCCAGGGATCTTTCATCTGGCAATGCATTCTGTTTCAGATACTCTCGACTCAAAATACTCCTGCCTTTTATTTGGTACCGGTAATGATAGCCTGAATGATGGTAAGCTGTATAATTATGAGGTCAGTCTGTTAAAGGTTGCTTCACCAATGATAGTCCTTAGTTCCTGCAATTCCGGTACAGGCAGGCTGTACCATAGTGAAGGGCTGATAAGTCTTGCACGAGGTTTTTTTCTGGCAGGTGCTTCCTCAGTAATAATGACTTCATGGGAAATAAACGATGAAGTCAGCGCAGAAATAATGACCAGGTTCTATTACAATCTTGCAAAAGGAAAGCAAAAGGATGAAGCTATGCGCAGGGCTAAGCTCGATTTCCTGATTAATAATCCTCCCTCACTCAAAGATCCTTATTACTGGGCAGCCTATAAAGTTATGGGAAATAACGATCCTGTTACTGCCGCCCTGAATATAAGGTTGTTTGCGGTTTCAGCAATCACTATTCTTATAGCTGTTTCGATTTTTTATTATTTCAGGCGGCGCAGAATCCTGTCGGAAGGCTCTTTATAGAAACCGGGGGTCAGGGCTAACTCCTTAAAACATTTTTCAGCTTTTTTAATATCTCCGGTCTTAAGGTATGATAGTGCCAGATACCACCTGGCTTCAATATTGAAATTAGCATTATAACTTACAGCCTTACTGAGCAGAGATGATGCTTCTGAGTAATTC
>CAYNRI010000014.1:37709-41807 GCA_964399575.1 uncultured Rikenellaceae bacterium | reverse complement strand
CGGCAAGATGTCCGTTCAGCCATACAATAGTGTAGGACATAGCTCCATCGACATCGAGGAAAACCGATCGGCCCTCATCACCTGCAGGTATTTCAAGCTTCCTGCGGTACCAGGCTACTCCATTTATCGGTAACCTTCCCATTCCTCCTCCAACAATAGCATCCGGCCCTTCAAGAAAAGGGCCCTTAATGGCCCAGTCGTGCGGAAGGTCTGTCACTTCCCAGCCACTGTCATCAAAACTGTTACTGACAAAGGGGAAATCACTGCCCGGATCACCCTCAGGGCGAATGTGCCGCCGCGACGGATCCCTGATGAATCTGTTGCCAGTGGGTAAGATCCAGGGTTTCAAAACATCCCGGAAACTTTCAGCTTTTACTGCTTCAGTTGGTTTCGAGTCAGCTACCCTGTCGTCTCTCCGGTCGGAGATTGCAGGCCGTGAATCGTAGATCAGATTATCAGCCTGAGAATCTGTTGCATACTTATAAAACAACCAGTCCTCATTGATGCATATTCTTTCCCTTGAACTGGTATCTGAGGCCGATGTTGTTTTGGGCGGGCCAGCTGTTGAACATGAGATGAAAAGCAGGAATAATAAAGGTAAACCAGCAAATTTCTTCATCAGGCACCTTAGCTTTAACGATGAATAGCTGGTCTAAGTTAAGAAAATTAATGAAGAAAAGTTACGTCTCCTACTATATCAAAGTATTTTCCGTCGGCATAACGGCCGGTCACTTTCCAGACGTATACACCCTGGACGGCAAGGTTCCCGTTACCAAAGTAGCCATCCCATCCTTTATAAACATCGTTGCTTTCATAGATCAGCACTCCCCATCTGTTGAATATCTGCAGCTTATACTCAAGTACATTTTCAAAGAAAGGCCTGAAAACATAATCCATTTCAGGATATACTCCTTCGTGCCACTGACCACCGGTCGGCCCTGTGCCGTTCCATTTGAAAACATTCGGGAATCTTATATTACCTGTCTTCCATTCAACAGTGATCGGAGTCTGAAGCACTGTCGAATCAATACATCCTTTATTCGTTGTGACAATAAGCGATACTGTGTAGCTCCCCGGATTTTCGTATTTATGATAGGGATTCTCTTCTGCTGAAGTAAAGCCATCACCAAATTTCCATAGATATGCCGAATCATGATAACTGTAGTTGTAGAATACTACTATTTGTTCATTATTAACTACATTGGTCGGGTATGCATCGAACATTGCTACAGGATTCTGGTAAACCCTTATCGTTCCGTTATGGATATCCTGGCCTGCAATATTGAATACAGTCAGCTTGACAATGTAATTACCCGGAAGATAATAGGTATGCACGGGATTCTCCTCATTCGAATACTGTTTGTCACCGAAATCCCATATAAATGATTCTCCGTATAAACTGGAATTATTGAAATGGACTGTCAATGGTGCACAACCTACAGTGTCAGGGCTGAAATCAGCAACGGGAGGGGGAGGCATTATTACGCTTATATGGATGGTATCTTTTGCCATACAGCCCCACCTGTCAGGGACCGTTTCGTATTGAACAACATAATCACCCAGGCCCACGCTATTTGGATTAAAAACATTGCCTGTTATTCCCGGACCGCTCCATATACCGCCGGGAGGTGTAGCTTCAAGAGTTATCTGAGGACCATTAAGGAACACTGTGCCAACAGGTTGTATTGTAACAACAGGTACAGGCATTACTGTAATCTGTATACTGTCCCTGTCACTGCACGCGGGATTTACTATTTCATATTTTATCCAGTGTGTGCCGACACCGGCGAGGACTGGATTAAAGGTATTGCCCGAAACTCCCGGGCCTGTCCACACCCCACCCTGGTCTACAGCTGTTAATGTTATGACTGGATTATCGGCACAAAGTGTGTCAACAGGGGTGATGGTCGCATCAGGAGTTGCAACAGTGATGATAGTCTCATCAGTATCAGTACAACCATTTGCGTCAATTATTGTATATGATATAACATGATTTCCGGCTTTTGCTGCGGCAGGATCAAAGATATTGCCGCTAACCCCGGGCCCCGACCATATTCCGCCAGGTTCCTCAGAAAGAAGAGTGAAGGGCGGATCTGTATTACAATATATGCCTTCAGTAATTATTGTAGCATCAGGGACCGGATGAACAACTATTATTATTTCATCATTGTCGTGACATCCGTCAGAACTTGTTATGTCATATCTTACAGCATGATTACCCGGTCCTGCTATTTTCGGATCGAAAAAGCTTCCGGCAACTCCGTTACCCGACCACATCCCGCCGGGTGTGGCAGCAGCGAGGCTTACGGCGGAGGCATTGGCGCACATCGGGGCAACAGGCGTTATAGTCGCATCAGGATACGGCACTATCAATATCCTCGCAGTTGTTACAACAGGAGGGTGGTCACCATTTTCCTTGTCAGTCGGTTTCCCGGGTATGTTGGGATCATCATAGGGGTTGCAGTAATTCCAGTTGCGGAGGGTGACTTCAAAATACTGTCCTACTGCCTTATCGCCTGCTACATATATAACGTCAGACCAGACACCGGAACCTGTTACAGGTCCGGGAAGTTCTATAACATTACCATAGTATTCGAAGATCCTGTTTTTCCCTCCTATAGTGACAGGAACTCCTCCCATAGTATTATCTGTGCCATAAATCCATTGGATCCATCTTGTGTTGACATTCGGATTATCCTGTTCCTGCGGCGGGACGCAGTTGAATAATGTCGCATCCTGGAAACGCACATAGGCGCTGTTGCCGAAACAAACCGGGTAGGTTTTGGGATTAATGTACATATATCCACCGTTGCTATCATCAACATCCCAGACAGTAACTATCTGTTCCTGAGAGGATGAAGTGCAAAGAACACCGTTTACCATCAGTGTCGCCTTGGGATGATAATTACATATATTACCTGCCGATGTATAAACATTTGTTGCTGTTGCCCTGAAAATACCGGCGTCGATCTTCGTGGCCGGGATTGTAACAACTGTACCATTGTCCCAGTCAATCCTTATGCTTACAGGCGTTCCCGCATCGTTGACACCTGTGTATGTAATCTCCCATGTAGCTGTAACAGGTGCGCATAACTTATTGGGAGTGATATTATTAGCTTTTGAAAGGATTGAGCAATTCTGTGCTGAAAGGTTTATTGAAATAAGTGCTGAAGTTATATACAGAAGCCATTTTTTCATCGGTCAGGAATCTTTTTGTTCTTCGATATCTTTATTTATAAGGCAAATACTAAGAACAATAAAACATCATTGACTTTCATTTATCGAAACAGAATTAGTTCAAATTTATTACACTTTATAAATAAATGAATAGTTTTCAGTCTTTTTTATTTGCAGCTCATAATTTAGATTCACTTTTTTAAGTAATTTTACAAAGATTAACCTTGTATACGAAAAAGACAGGAATTTGTTTAAATCTGGATCTAAGTAAGTAACCTTTAGTTATAATCAACATAATTTTCAAACCATGAAAACCAGAATATCAGCAGCTGTTATATTTTTTATGATGATATACCTGCCTGTTACGGCACAGACAGCAACAAAGATCGTCATAGGACAGGAACCCCTCTATAATGTTCACAGGGCAAAGGAAGCTATGACTATTGATGGCAAAATGGATGAGGCCTGCTGGAAAAATGCAGAGATCCGCTCATTTGACAATTTCTTCAGGCTGAGAGGCAACCTTGAAAAACAAAATACGAAATTCAGGATTTTGTGGGATGATCAAAAAATCTACGTCTTTTATGAGTGTGAGGATAGCTCCCTTATGGCAAGGGAAACGAGACACGACGGAGCTACACACATTGATGACTGTGCAGAATTCTTCTGTGTTCCTGTTGCTGACAGTACTTATATGCACTTTGGATTTGAAGTGAACATCTCCAAAACAGCTTTTGATTTTGTTGTACTCTGGAAGTATCTCAATGGCAGAACAATCTTTATCAACGGTTATAACCCTGACTATGAAGTGGGAGTTACTTATGAAGGTACAGTAAATGATGAATCAGACAAAGACAAGGGCTGGAAGATGGAAATGGCGATCCCTTTTACATGTTTCAATCAGTTCAATTCCCGTGTTAA
>CAYNRI010000014.1:29432-37609 GCA_964399575.1 uncultured Rikenellaceae bacterium | reverse complement strand
GAAAGGAGAATCAGCTTTATTGATCCGTTCTGGGTTGAACGTAAAGTACATCTTCCTCCAGCCTGACAGACTTTTCTTTACGGTTAGCAATTACAACTCCAATTATAATCAGCAGGGCAAGGATAATCAGTATCCTGAAAGGAGAGCTTTTTATCAGCTCGATTATAAAAGAATTCCTTTTCATTTTAATATTGTTGAAATAGCGGAACCTTATAAAGGTAAAGTTACTAAAGATAAGCTAATTGAACAAATTTTTTTGAATCAGAATGAAGCTCTAAGATGCTCTGAAGAAACTAAAATTAACTCCTCCGTAATTGCGGTGTTCAAAAAATGATTTATGAGTATTGAAATTCTCATTCTTAGGATGTTCCAGAATGAAGAACCCATCCTCCGTAATAATGTTTGACAATATTACAAGATCAGGTATCTCCCTGAGCCAGGCAAGATCATATGGCGGATCAGCAAAAACAATATTGTATTTAACAGAACATATTTTAAGATAGGACTTTACATCAATATGTACGGGTTTTATATTTTCAAATCCCATTTCCTTAATTATCTTTCTTATACCCGCAATGTGCTTTGAATCCTGTTCAATGAGATGCACTGACCCAGCTCCGCGGGAAGCGAATTCAAAACTTATACTCCCGGTGCCGGAAAAAAGATCAAGAACAGTAATATCCTCATAATCAATTCTGTTATTTAGAATATTAAATAAACCTACCCTGGCAAAATCGGTTGTTGGCCTGGCCCTTAATCCTGGCAGCGGTTTTATTATCCTGCCTCCGTATTTGCCTCCAGTTATACGCAATTTGTGATGCTGAAAAGATTTATATACCTGTGCAGTTCAATATCGTTGAACACATAACTGAACGAAAAATTCCCTGTCGGACCGGTGAATTTTAAATTCCTGACGTACATGGCAAAACTGGAATACAGATCGTCGAATTTTTCGGTAAGACCACTGAAATGCAAAGTGATATCCTGTCCCAGACCAAAAGTCCTGAAAATATTAAGCACGTAGTAAAGAATATCCGAAATATTCCGGTATTTATATGTATTTGAGAATTTCAGGTTATTCTGCTCGAGGACAAATACATTGAAATAATCTTTTTCAATATGAAGATGGAAATATGTTCCATTTTCATTCTTGCTGTAATGGGTCACCTGGTTAAGAAGCGGCTTTATGTGATGTGCAGGATAAACCGAAGGATAAAAATGTCCCGCAATTTCATAGAGAGACCTGACAGCTGAAAATACAAGATAGGCTGACGGCTCAGGGATCTTGTTGCTTATTATTGTTTCATTCTCTTCCCTGATGAGATTGAGAGTGAAGTATTCCTCCTTTTTCGCGGGGTCAAAAAGGGGATCAGGTACAAGTGTGAATTTTGATGATGGCAATACAATATTGACCTTTTTGTAATTTCTTGTAAGGAAATCATCACGTGCAATAATGTCCCTTATATTATCATCTGTGAAATACCTGTTGTTTTCGGGATTAAAAGACCTCAGGAGAATGTACTTGTTTCTTATTGTATCAAGTATCGAAAAGGCAAACCCGTCAGAGCTTATCTGAAGTGATAACTCATAATTATGAGTCGAATTGATATCAAGTGTCTCATCAAAGAGTTCCAGAAAAGGCATTTTGCTGAAATCTTATTTTTATATTCAGGTTCTTACTTATTTGCTCCGTGCCACTTCGTAGCTGAGTTTTTTTCAACAGATCAGTTATTAAGCCCATGGAGGTAGTACGTATCAGCTTTTAATTGAAACGGAATGATTAAGTTTACGAACAAAATTAGGAAAAATATCCAAGCCGACTATAATCCCGGATAATTTGTAATGCGCGACACGATAATATTCAATAATCTTTGCAGGGACCTTGGTAATATCCCCACCGATGATCAGTCGGCCGCATTAAAGAAAATCGCCGGATATATCTGCGATAATACGAACGATGTCATTTTTACACTCACAGGCTATGCAGGCACAGGTAAGACAAGTGTAATAAGCTCTGTCGTTAAAACGCTTGAACTCCTGAGATTAAAATCAGTTTTGCTTGCTCCGACGGGCAGGGCTGCAAAGGTACTCGGATCTTATGCCAGCCGGCCGGCATATACAATTCATAAAAAAATATACCGTCAGAAATCATCGAAGGATGGTATGGGGAGCTTTGTACTTGACAGGAATCTGCACAGGGATACATATTTCATTGTAGATGAGGCGTCAATGATATCAAATGAATCTAATGAGTCTTCACTGTTCGGCAGCGGCAAGCTGCTCGATGACCTTATCGAATATGTTTATTCCGGTGCGGAATGTAAGCTTATCCTTGTTGGAGACTCTGCCCAGCTGCCTCCTGTTGGTTCAAATTTAAGTCCGGCGCTTGATATCTCAGCACTGAAGGATTACGGATTCGGACTGGTGAATGCCGAACTCAGGCAGGTCGTCCGTCAGAGTGAAGAATCGGGTGTGCTTATGAATGCTACAAGGGTGAGGTTGCAGATAGCAGAAAACGATCTTGCCCGTCCGGCAATCGACTGCATCAATTTCAATGATGTAATAAGGATAAGCGGTGAGCAGCTCATGGATGAACTGTCAGTGTCCTACGGCACCTGCGGGCTTGAAGAGACGATAATTGTCGTTAATTCAAATAAACTCGCCAACAGGTACAACCAGGGTATCCGGAACAGGATATTCTTCAGGGAGGAGGAGATAAGTACCGGAGATATGGTGATGATAGTAAAAAATAACTATTCACTTATTGAAGATGACGGCGAAGGCCCTGGGTTTATAGCAAATGGCGATATTGCGGAAGTGAAGCGTATAAGGAAATATGAAGAACATTACGGATTCCGTTTTGCTGAAATGACACTATGGTTCCCCGATTATAATTTTGAAGTTGAATCAAAAGTGATGCTTGATGTTCTTCATCTTGATACACCTTCACTTCCCTCAGAGAAGAACAGCGAATTATTCCACGCAATACTTGGCGATTATGTTCATTTAAATACAAGGAGGAAGCAATATGAAGCAGTGAGAAACGATCCCTGCTTCAATGCACTCCAGATAAAATTCTCTTATGCAGTGACCTGCCACAAAGCTCAGGGCGGACAGTGGGAGAGAGTCTTTATCGACCAGGGTATGTTTAACCGTAATGAAATTACCCTCGATTATCTGAGATGGTTTTACACAGCACTGACACGTTCAACCGAGAGAGTATATCTTGTTAACTTCAGCGACAGCTTCTTCTCGTAAAGGAAGAAACCCTGAAATTAAAGTTATTTGTATTTTAGACGGCTGTATTACTATTTTATGACCTAATAAATTTAGCTATGAGATCATACCGTAAAGAGCTTTGGTTTGAAGTCCCTTCCCGCAGAGGCTTCATTAACATTACTGGACAGGTTGAGAAATGCCTTATGGAATCAGGTGTTAAAGAGGGACTTGTGCTGGTTAACGCAATGCATATCACAAGCAGTATCTTTATAAATGATGATGAATCAGGTCTCCATCACGACTTTGAAGTATGGCTTGAAAAGCTCGCCCCTGAGAAACCCTACAGCCAGTACAGGCATAATGGTTTCGAGGATAATGCCGACGCCCATATCAAACGAACCCTCATGGGAAGAGAAGTAGTATGTGCTGTAACCAGCGGACAACTTGATTTCGGACCGTGGGAACAGATTTTCTATGGCGAATTCGACGGCAAAAGAAGAAAACGGGTCCTCGTTAAAATAATCGGAGATTAGAATTTCGAGGGATAAACCTGATAACTTATTTTTTAACCATAGAGTTCACGAATAAACAGAAAGAAACTCCGTGTAGCTCTGTGATCTCCGTGGTGAATTCTTTTTAACCACGGATTAACACGGAGGTACACAGAAAAGAACCTTCGTCAAGCGTGTTCTCCGTGGTGAATTCTGAATTATTTCAGCTTCATGTCTTTTATTATCCCCTCAATCCTTTCATCGAGAAACTTCATCGTATCATCATACCCGGTTGCCGACTCAAGTTTCGTATTCACGCTGAAATAGAATTTGATCTTTGGTTCAGTTCCGGAAGGTCTTACAGATATCTTGCTGCCGTCTTCAAGGAAGAACTGAAGGACATCTGATTTTATCAGGTCGATCCTGGTCTTTTCGCCTGTAATGCAATCAGTTGTTGTCAGCGTCTCGTAATCGCTGATCCTGACGACATTACTGTTGTTTATTTTCTTCGGCGGATGACTTCTGTAGCCTTTCATCATTTCCTTAATCTCATTTGCGCCTTCAGCGCCCTTGCGTACTATATTTATCAGCTTTTCCTTATAGAGACCATACTCAAGATAAATATCGATAAGCATGTTGAATAATGACTTCCCCCTGCTCTTGGCCCATGCAGCAGCCTCTGCAACAAGCGCACATGAAGCGACAGCATCCTTATCCCTGACATAATCGCCCGGTAGAAAACCGTAGCTCTCTTCACCACCTCCAATGAATTTTTTCTTTCCTTCATGTATCCTTATAAGCTCGGCAAAGAATTTAAATCCCGTAAGGACATTACAGCACTCAACATTATATTTCTCTGCTATGCTGTCAAGCAGATCCGTGGTAACTATCGTCTTGATAATAAATTCATTGCCAAGGTATTTATTTTTCTCCTTGTACTGTGAGAGAATATAGTGAACAAGTAAAGCACAGGTCTGATTACCGTTCAGAATAATAAAATCGCCTTCTTTGTTCCTCACAGCAATTCCCAGCCTGTCTGCATCCGGGTCTGTAGCCATTACTACGTCTGATCCGTTTCTTATTGCAGTCTCGATAGCCAGCTTAAGTGCTCCCGGTTCTTCAGGATTTGGCGATTTGACTGTGGGGAAATTGCCATCGGGCTGTTCCTGCTCCGGAACATTTATTATATTTCTGAACCCGAATAATCTCAGGGCGGGAGGAACAAGTTTTATTCCCGTACCGTGAATCGGGGTATAAACAATCCCGAGATCGGCATGTTTCTTAATTATGTCCGGATTAATGCTCATTTTAAGCACTTCTTTAAGGAATGCATCATCTGTCTCTTTTCCGAGCATCCTTATTCTGGATTTATCGCCCCTGAGCTTTATGTCATTGACAGATTGTATCTTACGGACTTCTTCAATAATAGCCTCATCATGTGGTGCAACAACCTGCCCGCCATCATTCCAGTAGGCTTTGTACCCGTTGTATTCAGGCGGGTTATGTGAAGCAGTTATAACTACTCCGCTGTGGCATTTATAATATCTTATCGCAAATGAAAGTTCCGGTGTCGGTCTTAGAGATTCAAAAAGGTAGACATCGAATCCGTTGGCTGTGAAAATATCAGCAGTAGTCTCTGCGAAGTAGCGGCTGTTATTACGGCAATCATAAGCCACTGCAACCCTTATTCCTCTGTCGCCAAATTGTCTTGTGATATAGTTTGAAAGGCCCTGAGTGGCCATTCCCAGGGTATAGATGTTCATCCTGTTGGTCCCGGCTCCCATAATTCCTCTTAAACCACCGGTACCGAATTCCAGATCCTGATAGAAAGCATCTATAAGTTTCTTTTCATCATTATCGAGCATCTCGCGGACTTCTTTACGAGTCTCTTCGTTGAACTCGTCTCCAAGCCATGTACGGGCTTTCTTTTTAATACTGCTTAATGATAACATTTGAGGAGGATTTTACATTAGTTTAATACAACTTTTAAGACTTGATCTCCAGTGAGGTATTTCAATGGAGTATGTTTCTTTTATCTTGCTTTTATCAAGTACAGAGTAAAATGGTCTTTTGGCGGCTGAAGGAAAATCTTTGCTCAGGATTGGCACTATCCTGCATGATATGCCGGCTTCGTTCACTATAGCTTCCGCAAAGTCATACCAGCTGCAGACCCCTTCATTTGAATAATGATATATTCCCGGATTAAAGGCAACCTTGTTCCTTATTACAAGTGCAATTATTTCGATAACGGCTGATGCCAGATCCCCCGCATAGGTAGGAGATCCGATCTGATCAAAGACTACCCTGAGCATGTCTTTTTCCCTGGCTTTTGTAATAATTGTCCTGGCAAAATTGCTGCCGAAAGATGAATAGAGCCATGCAGTTCTGATAACCATGCTCCTGTTATGTCTCAGAGCTGCCACTTCCCCGGCATGCTTCGACCTTCCATAGGCCGTTGCAGGATTGGCCCGGGAATTCTCATCATAGGGAACGTTTGAATTACCGTCAAAAACATAATCGGTCGAGATATGTATTAATTTACACTCTGATCCTGCTATTGAATCAGCAATGTTCTTAACAGCTTCTGCGTTGATCAGCAACGCTTTATCGGTTTCACTCTCGGCTTTGTCGACAAGATTGTATGCAGCGCAGTTGACTATCCAGTCAGGCTTGTTTTGCTGAAGGAAATCGAATGTCTTCTGCCTGTCTGTAATGTCAAGGGTGTCAATATCGGTGAAGATGAAATCATAGCCAAGGTATTTTCTGGAGACTTTATTTATCTCGCTTCCCAGCTGTCCCTTTGCCCCGGTGATAAGTATAACTGCCACTGTTCTTAAGTTTATTTCAGAAATTATTTTCAGCCTTACTCAAAGGCGGGTTTTTCATATCTTTCTCACTTATTATCCTGGGAATATCTCCCAGCCTCCAGTCTATCTTAAGTTCAGGATCGCTCAGCAATATGCCTCTTTCGGATGCCCGGTCGTAAAAACTATCTGTTTTATACTGTATTACAGTTCTGTCAGCAAGGACTGAAAAACCGTGGGCAAATCCTTTCGGGACCAATAGCTGGATCTTGTTTTCCGAATCCAGTTCAATGCCAAACCATTTCCCGTATGTTTCAGAGTCTTTGCGGATATCAAGGGCAACATCGTAAATTCTGCCGGCCACAACCCTTATTAACTTAGCCTGATCGTGAGGTTTGAGCTGGTAATGAAGTCCTCGTATCACACCTTTACCCGACATTGATTCATTATCCTGTACCGGTGAAAAAGAGATACCTGCATCCCGGAAACTCTTAATGCTGAAGCTTTCAAAGAAATAGCCCCTGCTGTCGGCATATACTGCAGGCCTTATAATCGAAAGTCCTTTAAATCCTGTTTCAATAATCTCCATAACAATTCTTATCTGAATCCCTCATAAACATTTATTTCTTCCGAAGCTATTCTCAGCAGGTATTTGCCATACTGGCTTTTCCTGATCGGTTCAGCAAGGGCAATCAGTTGTTCCTTATTTATGAACCCCCGTTTATAGGCTATTTCTTCAATACATGAAGCCTTTAAACCCTGTCTTTGTTCAAGTGTGGCAATAAAATTGGCAGCCTGTAAAAGGCTCTCATAGGTGCCTGTGTCAAGCCATGCCATACCACGTCCCATTACCCTTACTTCAAGGCTTCCCTCTTCAAGGTACAGCCTGTTAAGATCAGTTATCTCCAGCTCACCTCTTTTCGATGGCTTAAGCATTGCAGCCTTTTTAACAACGGTGTTGTCGTAGAAGTATAAACCTGTGACGGCGTAATTTGAGCGTGGTTTTTCAGGTTTTTCCTCGATCGATATAGCTTTCTTATCCTTATCAAATTCAACTACCCCGTATCTTTCCGGGTCAGTGACATAATAGCCAAAAACACAGGCTCCCTTCTTCAGTTCGGCTGTGTTCAGAAGTGTGTCTCCGAAGCCATGGCCATAAAAGATATTGTCGCCAAGTATCATACACACAGTATCAGAACCGATAAAATCAGCTCCCAGTATGAAAGCCTGGGCCAGACCTTCCGGCTTTTGTTGTTCAATATAGCTGAAACGGAGTCCTATTGAATGTCCATCTCCAAGTAGTGCCCTGAAACCGGGAAGATCGCGCGGAGTTGAAATTATAAGGATGTCGCGGATCCCTGCCAGCATTAGTACCGACAGCGGATAGTATATCATCGGTTTATCATAAACCGGTAACATCTGCTTCGAGATGGCACTTGTTATCGGGTAAAGTCTTGTCCCTGATCCGCCTGCAAGAATGACACCTTTCATTTATATCGAATTTAAAATGTTAATAATCAAGAAGCTGAATTTAATAAACGTTTTATTTCCCGCAGATCGCGCAGATTTACGCAGATTATCCCATTTTTTCAACTCAGAACTAATCGCTCACCGCTGCTTGCTCTGTTAAACATCCCCCTAACCCCCTTCAAAGGGGGAATCT
>CAYNRI010000014.1:0-29422 GCA_964399575.1 uncultured Rikenellaceae bacterium | reverse complement strand
CACCTGTACCCTGTACCCTTCACCCCGCACCCTGCACCCTGTACCCTGCACCCTGCACCCTGCACCCTGCACCCTGCACCCTGCACCTACCTTCTCCCTATCCCAAAATATTCAAATCCCATCTTCTTAAGTTCTGCCGGATCATAAATATTCCTCCCGTCAAAGATCACTTTCCCTTTCATGAGATCAGCCATGGCCCTTAAGTCAGGAAGATGAAATTCCGACCATTCAGTCATCAGCGCCATTGCATCTGCACCCTTTATTGCCTCATACTGATCAGATGCGTAAATAATACTTTTGCCAAGTCTGTTCTTTGTCTCTTCAATTGCGGCCGGGTCGTATGCTTTAATAACGGCACCTTCTTCAAGAAGCTTCTCGATAAGGTAGATCGATGGGGATTCTCTTATGTCATCAGTTTTTGGCTTAAAAGATAATCCCCATATTCCAAAAACCCTATCCTTTAGTTTGTTATTAAAAAAGGCAGCTATTTTATTAAAGATCACATTCTTTTGATATTCATTGGCTTTCTCTGCGGCTTTGATTACATTTAGTTCGTAACCGTTCTCGTGAGCAGTTTTGATTATTGCTTTTACATCTTTTGGGAAACATGATCCGCCATAACCTGCGCCGGGGTACAGGAATTTATTCCCGATTCGTGAGTCGCTTCCGATGCCTTTTCTTACCTGGTTTATGTCAGCTCCCAGCAGATCGCAAAGATTAGCAATCTCATTGATGAAGCTGATGCGTGTTGCGAGCATCGCGTTGGCAGCATATTTAGTGATCTCAGCGGAAGCAATATCCATGAAGCAGATCGGGTGATTATTTAGAACAAAGGTCATGTAAAGCCTTTTCATAACCTCTCCGGTCTTTTCATTATCTATACCTATAACAATCCTTTCGGGCCTCAGAAAATCCTCAATAGCAGCGCCCTCCTTAAGGAATTCAGGATTTGAAGCCATATCGAATGTCACATCTGCCTTTCTCTTTCCAAGCTCTTCCCGGATAACCTTTCTAACCTTTTCAGATGTGCCGACAGGAACTGTGCTTTTGATAACTATCACAAGATAGCCTGTCATGGATCTGCCTATCTCCCTTGCAGCTGATAATACATGCGTGAGATCGGCACTTCCATCACTTCCGGAAGGAGTGCCGACAGCTATGAA
Organism: uncultured Rikenellaceae bacterium; assembly: GCA_964399575.1. Lineage (GTDB taxonomy): Bacteria > Bacteroidota > Bacteroidia > Bacteroidales > VadinHA17 > LD21. The sequence goes on along the minus strand of CAYNRI010000014.1, from coordinate 28,259 downwards.
AACTACTTCTGCATCGCTGATACCATCTGCTATATCTGAAGAGAAAAAAAGCCTTTTTTTCCCGGAATTGCTCTTTATCATGCTCTCCAGTCCTGGTTCATAGATAGGTATTATTCCTCCCTTCAGCTGCCTTATCTTCTCCCTGTCATTATCTATGCAGGTAACAGTCACACCGCTTTCAGCAAAACATGTTCCTGTAACCAGTCCTACATATCCGGTACCTATTACTGCTATTTTCATTTATAGAAAATGTTTCAGGTATTTGTAACAATCATTATATGCAAAGATAATAGTTCACCTGAGATTGTAAAACAGGCAAATGCGACTGAAAATCTTACATTTATTGTGTCAAATTTCAAATATATATCTATCTTTGCACACCATTTTTATCAAAATAATGTCTAACTTATTAATTATTAGAAATTTTAAAATCAAATCATGAGTGAAAGCAAGAAAAAGGCAGTCAGGAAAGAGACCGTAGATAAGAACACTGAAGATGTTGTAAAACCAGTAAGAAAAATCAAAGTAAAGGAAACTAAGGACAAACTTATTGAAGAGGCATTGGAAGAGATCGAGATGCCTGAGCAGGAGCTGGCTGCCATTAAGGCAAAAGAAATAATAAAAGCAGAAGAAAAGGAAAAAACTGAAGTTGCAGTTGAAACCCTTAAATCTGATTCCGGAATATCTGTTGAAACAGGTTCGGCTGAACCAGATGCAGAAGAAGGAAAGTCAAAGAAAATCAGGAGCGAAAGAGCGACTGAGACAGGAGCCCGGAGTCACTATTCATTGTCAAATGAAGATTTTGACTGGACAGAATTTGAAAGTGAAGGGCTGAAGAATTCCCCGAAGCATAAGGAATATGAATCAATGTACGATGAGACACTTTCGACTGTTGCAGTTGATGAAGTGGTTCATGGAACAGTTATCCAGATGACATCAAGAGAAGTGGTGATAAACATCGGCTACAAATCTGAAGGTGTCGTGAGCCTTAACGAGTTCCGCTATAATCCCAACCTGAAGGTTGGAGATAAAGTCGAAGTTTATGTTGAAAGCCAGGAGGACAAAAAAGGTCAGCTTCTTCTTTCACATAAGAAGGCCCGGGCAATAAACTCATGGGACCGTGTCAATGCTTCGCTCGAAAAGGACGAAATAATTACAGGTTATATTAAATGCCGTACCAAGGGCGGAATGATAGTCGATGTATTCGGTATCGAAGCCTTCCTCCCCGGATCGCAGATTGACGTTAAACCAATACGCGACTATGATGTTTTTGTTGGCAAGACCATGGAATTCAAGGTTGTTAAGATCAACCAGGAATTCAAGAACGTAGTCGTTTCACACAAAGCTCTTATCGAAGCTGAACTTGAACAGCAGAAGAAAGAGATTATTGCCAAACTCGAAAAAGGCCAGGTTCTGGAAGGTACAGTTAAAAATATTACTTCATACGGAGTATTTATTGATCTTGGCGGTGTCGACGGACTTATTCATATAACAGATCTCTCATGGGGCAGGGTCAACCATCCTGAAGAGATTGTTCAGCTTGATCAGAAGCTGAATGTTGTAATCCTTGATTTTGATGACGATAAGAAGAGGATAGCACTTGGCCTGAAACAACTTACACCTCATCCATGGGATTCTGTCGATCCTGATCTTAAGATCGGCGATAAGGTAAAAGGAAAAGTTGTTGTTATGGCTGATTACGGTGCATTTGTTGAGATCGCTCCTGGTGTGGAAGGTCTGATTCATGTATCTGAAATGTCATGGTCCCAGCACCTTCGCAGTGCACAGGAATTCATGAAAGTAAGCGATGAAGTTGAAGCTGTCATTCTTACTCTCGACAGGACAGAAAGGAAAATGTCGCTTGGTATTAAACAACTCAAACCAGATCCATGGCAGAATATCGAGGAAAAATACACTGTCGGTTCAAAACATCAGGCCAGGGTCAGGAACTTTACAAATTTCGGGGTTTTCGTTGAGATAGAAGAAGGTGTTGACGGATTGATACATATTTCGGACCTTTCCTGGACAAAGAAGATCAAACACCCGGCAGAATTCACCTCGATCGATGCCGAAATTGAAGTAGTTGTTCTTGAAATTGATAAGGAAAACAGACGTCTGAGCCTTGGACATAAGCAGCTTGAAGAAAATCCATGGGATGTATTTGAAACCCTCTTCACTATCGATTCAGTTCATGAAGGAACTGTGATGGAGGTATTCGATAAAGGAGCTATTATTGCACTTCCTTATGGAGTCGAAGGGTTTGCAACACCAAAACACCTCGTTAAGGAGGATGGAACTATCGCCAGAGTTGATGAAAAAATGATGTTCAAGGTGATTGAATTCAATAAATCAGCAAAGAAGATAATCATATCTCATAGCAGGATATTCGAGGATGAGAAGAAAGTTGCCGAAGCACCTGTTAAGAAAACAGAAGCTGAATCACTAAAGAGATCATCAAGGAAATCCAAATCAAATATGGAAAAAACAACTCTCGGCGATATAACACAACTTGCGGCTTTGAAAGAAGAAATGGAAGAAAAAGAGAATAAAGCTTCTAAGAAATAGAAATATTTATTAAATTGGGGCTATCAAAAAATCTAAATAACTATGGATTTCAACATTGAAAGCCGGAATAACAGTACGGTAATACAGATACAGACAGAAAAGCTTGATACGCATATCGCTCCTGCTCTGAAATCTGAGCTTGTGCTTGTTTCAGGAAAGGGTGAGAAGAATATCATCCTGAATCTTGAGAAATGCCAATACTGCGATTCGTCAGGTCTGAGCGCCATTCTGGTGGCTAACAGATTATGCAAGAACGCCGGTGGTACATTTGTTCTATGCGGATTGAATGAGGCCGTTGAACGTTTAATAACAATTTCTCAGCTCGATACTGTACTTACAATAACAGGATCAGTTGCAGATGCTGAAAAGATGATTTCCTGAGGTCTCAGCAGTGCAGGATGCCGATGAGATTAACAATACTTGGCAGTAGTTCTGCATTGCCTACATCAGAAAGATATCCTTCCGCTCATGTGCTCAATGCTCATGAGCGGATTTTTTTGATAGACTGCGGAGAGGGAACCCAGATGCAGCTCAGAAAATGCAGGATAAGGTTTGGAAAGATAAACCATATCTTTATCAGTCATCTGCATGGCGACCATGTATTCGGATTATACGGCCTTCTGTCTTCCTTCAGCCTGATGGGCAGAACAGCACCCGTTCATCTTTATGCTCCTGAAAATTACTTTTCTCTTCTTTTATCCCACCTCAAAGATTTTGATATTAACCTGAATTTTGAGATTGAGTTTACCCCGCTGAATTGTAAAGACCCTGTTAAAATACTCGATGATAAATATCTTACAGTAACATCTTTCCCTTTGAAACACAGAATCACTGCATTTGGATTCCTCTTCAGGGAAAAACCCCACGACCGTAATATAATAAAAGAGCTCATAAGTAAATATGAGATCCCTCCGGTGAGGATAAGAGCTATAAAGAAAGGTGAGGATTTTGTAGCTGCTAATGGTAAACTAATTAAAAATGAGCTTCTTACAATTCCCGGTCCGGTTTCTCTCTCCTATGCTTACTGCAGCGATACAAGGTATTTCAAACGCCTTCCCTCGTTTGTAAAAAATGTAGATCTTCTTTACCATGAGGCAACATTTGACAAGAGCCTGAAAGAGCTGGCTGAAATAACTGGCCATTCAACAACTGAAGATGCTGCCCGTACAGCAAGGGCCGCAGGAGCCGGGACCCTTATAATCGGTCATTTCTCAGCACGATATAAGGATATCTCTGTCCTTGTCGATGAAGCACGGTCACTATTCCCCAGAACCCTGCCTGCTATTGATGGCAAATCATATGAGGTGGAGCATATCGATAATCCGTAATGAAAGATTACCTATATTTGGACTTTTTCGATAATTGATGTAAAGTGAACGAAAAGATTCTTATACTCGACTTCGGTTCCCAGTATACTCAGCTTATAGCCCGAAGGATCAGAGAATTAAATGTATATTGCGAGATACATCCATTTAACAGTTTCCCCTTACCCGATAAAAGTGTAAAAGGTGTCGTGCTCTCAGGCAGTCCTTCATCAGTGCACGATAAAAATGCTCCGCGAACTGACCTTGAAGGAATAAAAGGATCAATACCTCTGCTGGGTATTTGCTACGGAGCTCAATACCTTGTTCACTATTTCGGCGGAGAAGTCACCCGGTCAGCGACAAGGGAGTACGGAAGGGCTAAACTTGTTTATAGGGACCCTGATGATCAGCTTCTGAAGGATATAAAACAAGGGTCTCAGGTGTGGATGTCGCACGGCGACACAATTGCCGCCATGCCAGGTAATTACAAAATTACAGGATCAACATCAGGTATTAAGGCAGGTGCTTACAGGATAGAGGGAGAAAAGACATGGGGAATACAATTTCACCCCGAGGTTTATCATACAACTGAAGGCAAAAAGATCCTTGAGAATTTTATTGTTGATATCTGCGGATGCAGCTGCAAATGGACTCCCGATTCCTTCGTCGGATCATCAATAGCCTTCCTCAAGGAAAAGATTGGAAATGACAAGGTGATACTCGGTCTTTCGGGGGGAGTGGATTCTACAGTTGCAGCTTCACTGCTCAACAGGTCTTCAGGAACAAACCTTACATGTATATTTGTCGATAACGGCCTTCTCAGGAAGAATGAGTACAATAAAGTGATGGATTCATATATCGGCTTGGGATTGAACGTTACAGGTGTCGATGCAGCCGACAGGTTCCTTGATGCTCTCGATGGTTTAAGCGACCCGGAGGAGAAAAGAAAAACAATAGGCCGGGTCTTCATCGAGGTCTTTGAGGAAGAAGCCCGTAAAGTAAAGGATGTAAAGTGGCTTGCACAGGGGACAATCTACCCCGATGTTATCGAATCAGTTTCAGTCAATGGACCGTCAGCAACTATTAAATCCCATCATAATGTGGGAGGCCTGCCTGAGAGGATGAACCTGAAAGTGATTGAACCTCTGAGATTATTGTTTAAGGATGAAGTAAGAAAGGTCGGTTATTCGCTGGGTGTTCCTGATCTGATTCTGAAAAGACACCCTTTCCCCGGACCAGGACTAGCCATTCGCATACTTGGAAAGGTGACCCGGCAAAACCTTGAGACTCTTAAGGAGGCTGATGAGATTTTTATTGAAGGATTAAAGGAAAACAAACTGTACGACAACGTCTGGCAGGCCGGTGTGATACTTCTTCCCGTTCAGTCGGTGGGAGTGATGGGTGACGAGAGAACCTATGAGAATACAGTGGTGCTCCGAGCCGTTAATTCAACTGACGGGATGACAGCCGACTGGTCCTATCTCCCTTATGAATTTCTCAGAACTATCTCCAATGAGATCATCAACAGGGTTAAGGGAATCAACAGGGTTGTTTATGACATTAGTTCAAAGCCTCCGGCTACTATAGAATGGGAATAGAACCTTAGGGTACGGAAATTGTTGGATCAGATAAACAATTGAATAATACTTGAAGGCATTTTTTTTCGTTAACTTTTAAAAGCCTTGAAAAGGGTATTATTCACAGGAAGAAAGAGAGGATAATTATGATAATCAGAAAAGCACTTGTATTCTTTTTTATATTACTGCATGGGTCTGTAAATCAATATATTGCAGGGCAAGTTCTGACAAATGAGACAATTAAATTAGGCAGGACGCTTAATCTTATCGACGATTACTATGTTGATTCAACTAATATCAGCAAATTAACTGAAAAGATTATAATCGGGATGCTGAGAGACCTTGATCCTCACTCAACATATATATCCGCAGAAGACGTCAGGGAAGCCAACCAGCCCCTTCTCGGTAATTTCGAGGGAATAGGTATTTCTTTTAATATTCTTCATGATACTATAATAGTTATTGAGCCTATTTCAGGAGGGCCGTCTGAGAAAGTGGGATTGCTTGCAGGAGACAGAATTGTTACAATTAACAGCGAAAAGGTAGCAGGCATAAGGATAACAACAACAGGGGTAAGAAGCCGTCTGATGGGACCCAAGGGAACGGTTGTCAATCTGGGAGTGTCAAGAAAAGGAGAAAGACAAATTCTTGATTATACTATTGTCCGGGATAAAATACCTATTAACAGTCTTGATGCTGCATATATGCTCAATAAGGAAACAGGGTATGTGAAGCTTAATAAATTTGCTGCTACAACAAACAAGGAATTCAGTGATGCGCTTCAGTCTCTGAAGAAGAATAATATGCAAAACCTTGTTATTGACCTGCGTAATAATGGCGGAGGTTATATGGCAGCTGCAACAGATCTGGCAAATCATTTTTTCAGCGATCAGACGCTGCTTGTATATCTTATAGGGCGCAAATACCCCAGAAGAGACTATAAATCGTCCGGATCAGGCGATCTTGCATCAACAAGGGTTGTGGTTCTTACAGATGAAGGTTCTGCATCAGCCAGCGAGATATTTGCAGGGGCCATTCAGGATTGGGACAGGGGGATTATAATCGGCCGAAGGACCTTTGGCAAGGGACTGGTACAGAATCCTTTTTACCTTACAGACGGATCAATGATCCGTCTCACAATAGCCCGTTATTTCACACCTACGGGAAGATCGATACAGGCTCCCTATGATGAGGGTTATGAAAAGTATATGAGCTCCTTTTTCAGCAGATATTCAAATGGAGAACTGATATCCGCTGACAGTATCCATATGCCTGATTCACTGAGATTCAAAACTCTTGTTAACAAACGTACCGTTTATGGAGGAGGTGGTATTATGCCTGATGTCTTTTTGGCTGTTGATACAACCAATTACTCGGATTATTACAGGGGTCTGGTGCGAAGAGATGTTTTCAGGTCTTTTATCCTTGAGTACACCGACAGGAACAGGGCAAAAATAACATCGCGCTATTCATCTTTTGATGAATTCAGGGAACGCTTTCAGTTCAGCACTGAAGAGATAAAGGATTTTATAAAAAGAGGGGAGGAGATGGGTGTAAAATACGTTGATAATCAGTACAACAGATCAAAGGAAGAAATGCTTCTTGTACTGAAAGCACTGGTTGCCAGTAATATATGGCAGGTAAACGAGTATTACAGGATAATAAACGATATCGATCCGGTTATTGAAAGGGCACTTGAAGTTGTATCAGATACCAGAACTTATAACCGTATATTGGGTAAGAGATCAGACGAGCTTGCAGACGCTGGCCCTGACTTCTAGTTAATCCGGTATCCCTTGAAGAAATATTCATATTTGACCGATGGCTGCTGACTGTCGGTCTCATCATAGGAGAATACCATTACATCACCATCAATAGTGAGTCTCATCTGCAGGTCTGCATCATCCAGATTGCTGATAACCAGGTTTGCACCTGACAGTGCCCAGTTAAAAACATGGTTACTTGTATATTCATAGTAGATGCCCGTTCCTCCGGAAACAAACTGAAAAATCATCTCGGTTGCTTCCAGATATTCAGTATGAGATTCTTTTTTTATTCCATTTTCATAAACTATAATGGTCCTTTCCTGTATCTCCCATGTTCCGATTATGGCTTCTGCAGCGGCTTATCTTTTTCACATGAGGTGAAAGTCATAAGTATAAGGGATAGGAAAACAAAGGGATAAAGCTTCAGTTTTTTCATTATGATAAGGATTAATTAGCTACAATTTCAATTATTAAAACGATAAAAATAGCAACATGTTTTATTTTCTTATGCAAGATCATGTAAAAAATCACTTTATTGACCCAAATAATTAACTTTGACGATCATGGGTATAATGAAATTTGTCGCCAAAACCCTGTATGGTCTCGAAAAAGTCCTTGCTTCTGAACTGAAAGAACTTGGAGCAACTGATGCAGAACCGGGAAACCGTGCAGTTCTTTTTTCAGGCAACAAAGAGCTTTTATACAGGGTTAACTACTGTTCGCGTACAGCTATCTCTGTGCTTATGCCTGTTGCCGGTTTCAGCATCGGGTACAGGGAGGACCTGTATAAGAGTTCAAAGGCTGTAAACTGGTCAAAGTACATGGATGCTTCAATGACTTTTTCAATTGTACCGGTTGTCAATTCAAAACTATTCAGTCACAGCGCTTATCCCGGACTTGTGTTAAAGGATGCAATAGCAGATCATTTCAGGACCAAAACAGGAATAAGGCCCAATGTAAATACAGAAAATCCTGATCTGCTTATCAATTTACATATAAGTGACAGAAGAGTATCAATATCGCTTGACTCATCAGTGATACCGCTTTTTAAGAGAGGTTACAGGATTGAGCAGGGCAGGGCTCCTCTTAATGAAGTTCTTGCAGCAGGTATTCTGATGCTTTCCGGCTGGGATGCTTCAAAACCTCTTCTTGATCCGATGTGCGGCTCGGGAACTATCCCAATAGAAGCCGGGCTGATGGCTAACCATGTGCCGCCAGGGTTCTTCAGAAATATTTACGGATTCAGCAAATGGAAAGATTATGATGATACCCTTTACAGAAAGGTCAGACAGGATTACGACAGCAGGATAGTTAAATCATCAGTAACTATCGCAGGCGCTGATATCTCACAGGAAGCAATAAATCAAGCTTTGGTGAATGCTGAAAAAGCGGGATTAAAAGGTGTTATCAGTTTTGACGTGGCTGATTTTAAGGACATAAAACCTGATAGTTCTGAAGGTTATCTTATATTCAATCCTCCTTATGGCCAGAGGGTGCAGGTCGAAGAACTGAACAGCTTATATAAGCTTATTGGATCGACACTTAAGCATAGTTACCCGGGCCATAAAGCCTGGATAATTACCCCGGGAAAAGAATATCTCAACAATATAGGCCTTAAACCTGCAGTTAAATACAGGCTTTTCAATGGTTCAATAGAGTGCATATTGGCAGGATATGAGATGTATTCTGGTTCACTCAGGAGCCATAACTCCTGATGTCAATCTAAAAATGTCGTTAATCCTCATTTTTTAACAGGTTGATCAAAAAAAGCTTCAAATTTTAATGATGTGCGATGTGGAAATGTTAATATTTGCTAACTTCATATTTTTATTATATTTGTTATCGGAAAACAATCCATATCCAATCAGAAGCTTAAATGGGCTTTAATATAGAGAGTTATTTACCGGACCAGGCAAAGAATAACATTATTCTTTTTTATAAAGGTAATGTTGATTCAGATGTTATCAACCAGATACTTGATACTGTTGAGGATAAGATGATTCAGGTAAATGACCAGTCAAAGCTCAGAAAAAAAGTCTATAATGTCCTGGTTGAAAGTCTGCAGAATCTGTACCATCACGTTGATAAAGTTCCGGATGATTTTGAGGATCAAAGTTCCGAGAAATTCGGAATGCTTATAGTGCAAAAGGTAGACAAGGGATATAAGATAATAACAGGTAATTTTGTAAGGTCTGATAATGTTGAAAAGCTTGAAGAAAAGATCAAAAAGATCAACCAGTCAAGCCATGATGAAATAAAAGAACTTTACAAATTCATACTCAACCACCAGAGGATCTCTGCCAAAGGCGGAGGGGGGCTCGGGCTTGTTGATATTGCAAGAAAAACAGGCAACAAACTGGACTATACTTTCAGGGAATATAATGACAAGTATTCATTTTTTTATCTGGATATTTTAGTTAATGAAGAGAATTAATTTCAAATCAATCAGATAACCAAAAAACTATATAAAATGGAACCGATCATAATTGAAGGAACGCCAAAGACCCCGACTGTAAGATTTGATGCTTCAGAAGGGGTATTTGAAATCAAGGGACGCTCAATTCCGGAAAACTCGGTCGAGTTTTACAAACCTATCGTTGACTGGCTTGATAGTTACAAAGAGACTCCTCTTTTAAAAACTGTCGTTAACATTCGTCTTGAGTATTTCAACACAAGTTCCTCGAAATGCATTCTTGATGTCTTTAAAAAACTTGAAGCTATCCATAAGGCAAAGAATGAAGTAGAGGTTAACTGGTACTATGAAGAGGACGATGAAGATATGCTGGAAGCAGGAGAAGATTATGAATCAATTATAAGGGTCCCCTTTAAAATGATCGAGATCGTTGAATAGTTATCAGACTATAGTTTTTTGATCGGTATCCCATAAATGAAAAAGCAGGGTGTCTCGCAAAGACACCCTGCTTTTTTCTATTCTGACGCTCTGTGCTTCTTCCCGAAAGCACTCTCTCCCGAATCAAGGACCTTCTTGAGAAGCCTGAAATAAAGTATGAAGTAGAACATCAATGTCATGAACCAGAGTACAATTATGTTGACAATGTATGTATCAATCTCCCTGCCGAACAACAGTTTTGCCGGGGAGTAGAAATGAGCTTTAATGAAGGGGTATCCCGGATCCATATAGATCGGGTCAAGTTTCTGCCTCAACTCTCCTTTAAATTCGATTATTTTATCCGTTTCATTCTTATTTGTAACGAACTCTTCGAGTGATTTGTTGGCATGATCATCCCTGAGCTTCAGGAAGGCCTTGTTATCAGCCTCCTGTAGCTTTGTCAGCAGTGCATCTTTTTTGTCTTTCGCATTATTATAATATGCAACAAAATACTTCCTGATGTATTCAAGTCTTGAAAGTGCTTCAGTTATTGTTCCGCTAGTCACTTTATCAGGTGTCAGCATTTCATATTTCTCAAACTTAAGCGATGGATACTCATCTGTATTTTTCCTGAATTCGTTATACACAACCCTTAGCCTGTTATCGAAATCCCTGCTCCGGGTGTTACTATTCAGGTCAGTCAGAACCTCTTCCAACTTACCTTTGACCTCGACGTACCAGTAGTCTTTTTTATACTTTGCAAGGCTCATTGCCTTGTCGTAAACATAAAACTGCCGTTCATACCTGTTGTCCTTGAACTGCTTTACTGCAAGTGCCTCATATCCCCATCTGGCAGATAGGAACTCACCATAAACCGGTATCGATACCGGAGAAGAGAGATTTGGATTAAGCTTTTCGAACTTCACCATTATACCGCTCAGGATTATCTGTGGTATCACAAGGAAGGGTATAAGGATATATATAGTTACAACAGCCTTAAAGCTGTCTGAGATCACAAGTCCCATAAGGTTAGCTCCCGCCCAGCATGAAAACAGCACCAGCCAGTACTGCAGGAACATCCCCTTGATGCCTATTATCGTATTGCCTATCAGTACAAATGTAAGTGCCTGGATAGCCGAGATGCCAAGCTGAACAAAAACCTTTGAAACAAGGTAACTGTTCCAGCTGAGATTAAGGAAGGCCTCCCTCTTCAGTATTTTCCTGTCTTTTATGATCTCCTCGGCACTAACAGTAAGACCCATGAAAATTGCAATTATAACCGACATGAAGATGTATACGGGAAGATTGCTGTTCTCAAAAAGTGTATATCTTGGCTGGGCAACGCTTTCGTCAAAATAGCGTATCAGGAATGAAAGAGCTGCTGCCAGTATCGGAGCTTCAAGGAGCGTTATAAGAAGATATTGAAAATCTGATAGTTTGGAAAGTACGTCACGCTTGATAAAGATTATCATCTGTTTTATTTTCCCTGGCGTCCGGAAATTGATCTCAGGCAAAGCACCTCCCGGCACAAAATAATCTTCTTTCTTTTCAGCCTTGTAATGTTTACTCCAGTCTGCCGGTGATATACGTCTTGTATCTGTAGGTTTTCCGCTTTCCGTGAAAACCCGTGTCTCAACAATGTTGAAGATCTGTTCCGGATTAACATTTCCGCAGACATAGCATTCACTTTCATTATAATTAGCCTGCTCGATCTTTCTCTTGAAATACTCTATCGATTCGACAGGGTTGCCATTGTAAATCAGATAACCTCCTGTGTCGAGTATTATCAGCTTGTCGAACATCTTGAAAATATCAGAAGAGGGTTGATGGATCACAATAAAAAGCAGCTTTCCCTTGCGTGTAAGATCTTTAAGCAGATCGAGGATATTCTCAGAGTCGCGCGACGACAGCCCTGAAGTCGGTTCATCCAGGAACATTATTGCAGGTTCCCTGATGAGTTCAAGTGAGATATTAAGCCTTTTGCGCTGACCACCACTTATGTTCTTGTTCAGAGGTGTTCCGACTTTCATGTCACGGATCTCATACAGCCCCAGGTTTCTAAGAACATTATCAACCTTTTCGATTATTTCTCTGTCCGAAATATTCCCGAAACAAAGTTTGGCATTATAATAAAGATTCTCAAATACAGTCAGCTCTTCAATCAGCAGATCATCCTGAGAGACATATCCGATAAGTCCCTTGATCTTTTCTTTTTCACTGTGGATGCTGATGCCGTTTATCAGAACTTCTCCGTCGTTGGGTTCATTGGTACCGTTCAGAACACTCAGAAGAGTCGATTTCCCTGCACCGCTTGCACCCATTATTCCCACCATCCTTCCGGATTCTTCCCTGAAGCTCATGTGGTGTATTCCTACCTGTCCTGATTTAAATAGGTATTCAATATTATTGACTTCATATACTACCCGTGATGATTCAAATTCCTCTTTCAGGAATTGCATTGTAACATCCCAGTAATATATTGGTTTTATCTTATAACCTTTTATCGATGATCCTGTGCTGAGAGGATAAACCTTGTCTTCCTGGAGTAGCTGTCCGTTCATCGAGAGCTCCCCTGAACCTGTGTATCGAAGGAAATAAAGCTCCACCGAGGGTACGAACAGGACCCATATCTGACCCCTCAGTAACTCTTTCCAGATGTGTTTTGCTTTTTTTAGATCGCTGTCCTGGTTGCCGTTTATGAGCAGAAAGTTCTCAGAATCCGGGAAATTATGGAATGAATTGAGAACGAATTTCTCAATGTATCCATATTCTTCTTCACTTATATTAAGGCCTTCGGCGAGGGTGCTAATAAAACCCTGCTCAAGAGGACTAAGTTCAGCACTGCCCGACTTGCAGAATTCAAGGGCCTGGATCACAACAACTATCCTTTGTTCCTGATCAAGCTGCCCCTGTTCATTTATCTCCTTGCACAATTTCCTGATCCTGATAGCGATAGCTCCTTCACGGCGCTCCGCACTGCTCTTCTCCAGCTTTTTCCTCGCCTCATCATACTCGGCATCATATTTTGCAAGGTATACTTTTACAAGTTCCTCATTCAGCAGCCTTCTCAGGAAAGCCTCAACAACCCCTCTTCTTTCATGATCGTCAGCAAGAGGTTTTGCGATCAACGCAAACAGCTGCATCAGTGTTTCCAGGATCCTTTCACTCATCGGTGATTCCTATTAATTCCGAGCTGAAGTTATAAAATAAAATAATTTATCGAACACCAGACAGTTTTCAGATTCAGCCTTTGGAATTCATTTTCTTCCTTTTCTTCTTTTTCCTCTCGACTGAATACCCGAACTTCCCTATTAGTTTTCCGATCTCGTAGTACTTGCCATGAACATAACATAAAGGCTCTGCTTCCCGCAGCTTAAAAACACCACTTTCTTCATTATAATAATTTTCATCAGCATGTACAGCCACCACTTCGGAGATGAACATGTGATGACTCCCTAGCTCTCTGATCTCCCTTACGATACATTCGATATTTACAGGAGACTCTTTTATAAGAGGAGCTTTAATCCTGGAAGCCGGTACCGCTGTTAATCCCATTTCCCTGAATTTGTCATACTGCCTGCCTGATTTTACCCCGCACCAGTCGGCAGCGTATGCAAGCGATTTTGTTGTAAGATTTATTACAAATTCCCCTGTTTTACGTATAATATTATATGAGTGTCTCTCAGGTCTGACCGAGATGTAACACATTGCAGGATCAGTACAAACTGTACCTGTCCATGAGACAGTCAGTATATTATACTCAGAGGGTTCCGACCCGCAGCTGACCATTACCGCAGGAAGAGGGTAGATCATTGTCCCTGGTTTCCAAAGAAGTTTCGGCATTTTGCTTACTGTTACAGACTGTCCCAAAGATAGTATTATATTTATTGTCTTCCTATTTGCCAGTTTGACATATTATCTTAGGTTCCGTATGTCAATTCGTCAATTTTCCTTCGATGGCAGATAATTTGATCGGCTTACATAAAACTATTTGTAATGAACCTGAATAATTTCACACTTAAAGCGCAGGAATCTGTTCAGCAGGCTTTTAATATCGCTTCATCAGCGGGCCAGCAGGCTGTTGAATGTGCGCATCTCATTAAAGGGATAATGAGCGAGGCTGAAAGTGTTACAGAATTCCTGTTTGGTAAGATGGGCATAGCATCATCTCACTTATCTCGGGATCTTGATAAGCTCATTGATACCTACCCAAGGGTTTCAGGTGCCGAAGCATACATATCTTCTTCACTTTCAGAAGCATTCCGGAAGGCAAATAAGTTTGCGGCTGAAATGAAAGACAAATTCGTTACTGCTGAACACCTCCTGATGGGTATTCTCGATACAAGTGACAAAGCCTCTCAGCTTCTCAAGGATAAGGGTGTAACTCTTATAACATTAAAGGCAGCAGTTGAAGAATTACGCAAAGGTGCCACAGTTGACAGTCAGACTTCTGAAGATACTTTCAATTCTCTTAACAGATATGCCATCAACCTTAATGAAAGGGCAAGATCGGGCAAACTCGATCCTGTAATAGGCCGTGATGATGAGATAAGGCGTATACTGCAGATCCTTGAGCGGCGTACAAAGAACAATCCTTTAATGATCGGGGAACCCGGGGTAGGAAAGACAGCCATTGCAGAAGGTATAGCACACCGGATAATAAGGGGCGATGTTCCTGAAGACCTCAAGTCAAAGATCATATACTCTCTCGATATGGGAGCTCTTATAGCCGGCGCAAAATATAAGGGTGAGTTTGAAGAGAGACTGAAATCTGTCGTAAATGAGGTTGTCAGTTCCAATGGAGAGATAGTACTGTTTATAGATGAGATACATACACTTGTGGGAGCGGGAAAATCGGAAGGTGCAATGGATGCTGCAAATATTCTGAAGCCTGCGCTGGCAAGGGGTGAGCTGAGGGCCATCGGCGCTACAACACTGAATGAGTACCAGAAATATTTTGAGAAGGATAAAGCCCTTGAGAGAAGATTCCAGGTAGTTATTGTCGATGAGCCTGATCGCGACGATACCGTGTCCATACTAAGAGGGATAAGGGAAAAATATGAAGCACACCATAAAGTGATAATCAGAGATGAAGCTATAATTGCTGCTGTCGATCTGTCAACCCGGTATATTACTGACAGGTTCCTGCCCGATAAGGCCATAGACCTTATCGATGAGGCGGCTGCAAGGCTAAGGCTTGAGATGAATTCTGTTCCGGAGGATATTGACGAGGTGGAGCGCACAATAACAAGGCTGGAGATTGAGAAGGAAGCGGTGCGCCGCGACGGAGACAGGGAAAAGGAAGATAATATATCACGGGAGTTAAGTGAGATGCAGTCAGCAAGAAATGAACTTAAAGCTGCATGGGCCTCTGAAAAGGATATCATTGGAAAGGTGCAATCCAGGAAGGAAGAGGTCGATGCACTTCGCTTTGAAGCAGAACAGGCTGAAAGGGCTGGAGATTATGGCAAAGTGGCGGAAATTCGGTATGGAAAAATAATCCAGCTTGAAAAAGAAATTGCTGAACTGAAAGAACAAATTGAGAAGAAGCGAAGCAAGGGCTCTCTGATACGCGAGGAAGTAAGATCGGAAGATATAGCTGAAATAGTTTCCAAATGGACAGGAATACCTGTCTCAAGAATGTTGGAAAGTGAGAAGGAGAAACTCCTGAGGCTTGAAGAAGAGCTCCATAAGAGGGTAGTAGGACAGGATGAGGCAATAAAAGCGGTATCTGATGCCGTCAGAAGATCAAGGGCAGGACTGCAGGACCAGAAAAGGCCGGTCGGATCATTCATCTTTATCGGAACCACAGGTGTCGGCAAAACAGAGCTTGCAAGGGCTCTTGCCGAATTCCTGTTCAATGACGAGAACCTGATTACAAGAATAGATATGTCGGAATACCAGGAACGCCATTCAGTGTCAAGACTCATTGGAGCGCCTCCCGGATACATAGGATATGAGGAGGGAGGTCAGCTTACAGAGGCTGTGCGGCATAAACCTTATTCGGTGGTGCTTCTTGATGAGATAGAGAAAGCTCACCCCGACCTCTTTAACCTGCTGCTTCAGGTTCTCGATGAAGGAAGACTGACAGATAATAAAGGCCGTACGGTGAATTTCAGAAATGTTATAATTATAATGACATCAAACCTGGGATCTGAGATTATACGGGATCGTATGGAGCAAATGAATAACAATATGTCTGAGGAAGAGCATGAGAAACTGAGGAAGGAGATATTCAATCTGCTGAGGAGATCATTGCGGCCGGAATTCCTTAACAGGGTTGACGAAATTGTAATGTTCCGGCCACTTGCTTTTGATCAGATAAGAGAGATAGTCGATATCCAGCTCAGGATTGTCAATAAGATTCTTCAAAGCAATAATATCGAAATTAAAGTGACTGAGGAGGCTTTAGACTGGCTTGCAGAGAAGGGGTATGACCCACAATCCGGTGCAAGACCGGTTAAGAGGTTGATTCAGAAGGAAATAATTAACGAGCTGTCAAAAGAGATAATTGCCGGAAGGATACAGAAGGATTCAGTCATTACGATATCCGTGAAGGGAGCTAAGCTGGTCTTTCAAAAGTGATCCGCAATGGGAAAGGGTGCAGGGTGCAAGGTGCAAGGTGCAAGGTGCAAGGTGCAAGGTGCAAGGTGCAGGCTAGTCAGCGTTGAGCGGTGAGAGATGAGCAGTGAGCGATTCCCCCTTTGAAGGGGGCAGGGGGATGTTTCTTATTCCCTTATCTAATAGCCCGTATGCATTCTTCCAGGTCTTCGTAGATTTCAAATACCGTATTCAGATGCAGTGTCCTGAAAACTTCCATAACTGATGAAGCAGGGTTTACTAATTTGAGAGTACCGTAATTATTCCTGGCGGTCTTCTTGATTGAAAGGAAAATTGCGAACCCCGTACTGTCGATATACTTTACACCACCCAGGTCGATTATAACCTTTGAGTTGGGAACTTCAAAAATCTTACTGATCTGATCCCTTATCTCATCTGTAACAAGGGCATTAATCGTGTCAGTTCTGAATGTTACAATATCAATCTTGTCTCTCTTTTCGATATTGATCATTCAATTCTTCTTTAATCTGTTATTGATCAGATCATCAAGTTCCAGCATGGCTTCTGAGGTGTCTTTCTCGAATCTGCTTATGTAGTATTCGTATTTATCAGTCTCTTTCCCTTCTTTTGCTTCAGTCTCAAATGATTTCAGCAATGCAGCCAGCTCATCCATGCCCATTATAGCAACGGATGATTTTGCTTTATGGGCTAGCAGACCCAGGGAATAATAATTTTTCTCATTGAAAAGTTTTTTCATTTCCTGCAGCATCTGCGGTACCTGTTCCTTGAAAATGCAAATGATCTCTGACATTATATTATTATCCTCTCCGGATACTGAATCGAGGTAGTCAGTATTGATTAACTTATAATCCATATCTCGGCTGATTTTTAATCGGGTTTATAGTCTGCGTAGAGTGAAACAAATATAAAGTATTTTTAATCTGCAAGAGTCATTTGGGAAGCTCTGTTAATGATTTTTTTTAAAAAGGAAATTAGTGCTAATTTTATGGACATAAAAATCTACATTTTATGAAAGCTATTTCAGGCTTGATAATTCCCGTTCTTTGTTTTTTTTCAATACAGGCAGGTGCTCAGACTGATCTGAGAATTGGCAAGAATGATTTTATGAAAGAAAAATCAGGTTTCAGGGAGGCATGGAAACATGTAACTGACGGCGATGCATTCTTTCGTCTTAAAGGGATCTGGTACGGTTATGCCTATGAGGAATATCTGCAGGCAGGCGTATATAATGATCTCAATCCTGAACTGAATTATAAGACCGGTGTTGCAGCTCTGTTGTCGGATCACAAGGAGAAAGCGGCTGATTACTTCTTTAAGGCAAGCGAACTCTCTGAAAATGTATCTGATGATATCCTTCTCATGCTGGGAAGAGCCCTTCAGTATACAGGAAGGTATCAGGAAGCTCTCGATAAGCTTAATTCTTATCTTATCTTCTCAAAAGAAAAAGACAAGGATAAAATATCTGCCGCAAATAAATATATTGCCGAATGCAATTCCGCAATGCTTCTGGCAGAAGATAGCCTGAATATAGAGATCAATAATCCCGGTTCGGTTATTAACTCCAATGCTGATGAATACTCCCAGCTTATCTCACCAGACGGGTTATCAATGTATTTTGCTTCCCGCAGGGCAAAATCCGGATCAAGCAAGACTTATAAGGACACAAAGTACGATGAGAACATATTTCTATCAACATTATATGAAGGTAAATGGGGACAGGCAGCACTTGCCGGAAAGGATTTAAGCACAAATTACTGCGAAGCTCCTCTCTACCTTAATGCGGCTGGTGATGAGCTTTTTATCTATGCTGGTTATGAGAACGGAGGTGACATTATGATTTCCCGGCTGAAAAATGGTGTATGGAAGAAACCTGAACGTATTCCTTTTAAGATCAACTCTAAAGGACCGGAAACTTCATTTACATTATCGCCTGATAACAATGAGGTATGGTTCGTCGCAGAAAAACGCAAAGACAGCTTTGGAGGGAAAGATATCTATCTGGTAACAAGGATGGGTGAAAAGAAATGGTCTGAGCCTCAGAATGCAGGAGCTGTTATAAACAGCGAATTTGATGAGGAATCGGTAAGGTTCTCAGAAAGCGGTGATACGCTCTGGTTCAGTTCAAAGGGCCGAAACACAATAGGAGGCTACGATATTTTTTACAGTGTAAAGGATCAGAATGGTGCATGGTGTGAAGCTGTCAATTTCGGAAATCTTGTGAACACTCCCTGGGATGAATTATTCTTTATTCCTGCAAAAAGCAGGTACGGAACCTTATATTTTGCATCCAACAGGCCGGGGAGCCTTGGAGGGATGGATATCTTTACAGGAAGATTATCACCTCCTGCTCCGGAACCTTCAGTTCCGGAAATTATGCCCTCGCCTGAACCTCCTCCTCCGGTTCAACCGGATACAGTTGTGATCCGCGATACTATTGTGGTAATAAGAGAAGTGGCACCGGTACTGCCAGAACCTGCTCCGATACCGGAACCTCCGGCAAGACCAGTTCTTTTCCTTATAGGAAATATCTCTGATTCAGAAACGGGGGAGCCGATAATGGCTAAAATAGATGTGATTGATCTGTCAACTGATGCAGTAATATCAACAACAGCAAGTTCAGATGTGGACGGTTCTTACAGGGTAAGACTCCCGGAAAAGAAATCGTATATGATAGATGTCAGGGGAAGCGGATTCCTCTCAGATATGAAGAGGGTGACGATCCCGGATAACTATTCTGAAGAGGTCTTTAAATTTGATGTAAGCCTTACAAGGATCAAGGTGGGTAAAAAAGTAGTTCTCAACAATATACTGTTTGAGACCGGAAAGGCAGTGCTTACAAGCAGCTCTTCTGCTGAGCTTGACAGGCTTATCGGTATCCTTGAGGAGAATGCAAATATGCGCATTGAAATATCGGGTCATACCGACAATACCGGCAGTGAATCATTGAATTTCAGACTTTCCGAAAGCAGGGCGAAAGCTGTTGTCGATTACCTTGTTAAGAATGGAATTGCACAGGGCAGACTGGAATTCAAGGGTTACGGGCCGCAACAACCTGTTGCCGACAACACGACTGCATCCGGAAGGTTACAGAACAGACGGGTGGAATTTAAAATACTTGAGTTTTAACAAATAATCGATAAAATATTCCAGATACTATCTCTAAAGCTTAATAAGCCATGAAGACTACTCCCTTTACAGAATTCCATATCAGGGCAGGCGCCCGGATGATCCCTTTTGCAGGTTATAACATGCCGGTTGAATATACTGGCATTAATGACGAACATATTCTGGTCCGCCAGGGTATCGGGGTCTTTGATGTTTCGCATATGGGCGAATTCTGGGTTACCGGACCATCGGCAGTTGATTACCTTCAATACATTACATCCAATGATGTCTCATCATTGTTCGACGGCAAGGTTCAGTATTCCTGCTTCCCTAATGGCAGGGGAGGGATAGTTGATGATCTGCTTGTATACCGCTTCGGTCCCGAAAAGTATCTGCTTGTTGTTAATGCTGCGAACATAGAAAAGGACTGGAACTGGTGTGTAAGTCAAGCTTCAGGGTTTGGGATCACTCCGGGCAGGGATCTTATAAATGCCTCTGACGACATCGCTCAGCTGGCTGTTCAGGGACCTCTTGCTTTAAAGGCAATGCAAAAGCTCACAGGCACGCCTGTTACAGAGATGGAATATTACACTTTCAAAGAGATTGATTTCGCGGGGATAAGTAATGTTATATTTTCGACGACAGGATATACAGGTTCAGGAGGTTGCGAGTTATACGTGAAGAACGGCGACGGCGCTAAGCTGTGGGATGCTGTCTTTGAGGCCGGGAAAGAGTTTGGTATTAAACCGGCAGGACTGGGCGCCAGGGATACTCTCAGGCTTGAAATGGGCTATTGCCTGTACGGTAACGATATAAATGATCAGACCTCTCCTATAGAAGCCGGACTGGGATGGATAACTAAATTCACTGATAAAAAGGATTTTATTGATAAGAAAGTTCTCCTTAAACAGAAGACTGAAGGTGTTGAAAGACGGCTTAAGGGATTTGTGATGAAGGACAGGGGTATCCCAAGACAGCATTATGAGGTTGTTGATCAGGCCGGCAACAGAATAGGGGAGGTGACGTCCGGAACAATGTCGCCTATGCTTAAACAGGGTATTGGAATGGCTTATCTCATTAAGGGATACTCGAAAACCGGTTCGGAAATCTTTATAAGGATCAGGAACAAAGACCTCAAGGCTGAAGTGGTTGATTTGCCCTTTTTCAAATAAGGCATTAAGGCTTTACGGCATTAAGGCTTTACGGCCTGAAACTTAGTCGCAGTAACGCCGTAAAGCCGTAATACCATAACGCCGTAACACCTTTTAATAAGATATGTAAGAAATGAAGAAAAGGACCCTGGAGACTTGTTTTTCACCCGCTATGTATGAGACAGAGCGTCATAAGGGCTCAATAGTTGTAATTATTGATATACTGAGGGCTACCTCAGCGATATGCTCCGCCTTTGCCAACGGGGTAAGAACGATAATACCTGTTGAAAGCGTCGGTGAGGCAAGAGAATACAAGAAGAAAGGCTATCTTGTTGCAGCCGAGAGGGACGGTATCATCCTTGATTTTGCTGACTTTGGCAATTCTCCTTTTAATTTCACGCGAGATAAAATTGAAGGGAAAACGGTAGTTTATAGTACGACGAACGGAACAGGTATAATAAAGCTTGCTGCATCAGCTGATTTTGTTGTCATAGGATCTTTTCTGAATATAAGCGCCCTTTCAGAATGGATACTTAAGAAGGAACAGGATGTCTTGCTTTTCTGCGCAGGATGGAAGAACAGGTTCAATCTTGAAGACAGCGTATGCGCGGGAGCTTTTGCAGAAAGACTTACGGCCAGCGATCAGTTTGAAACAATATGCGACTCCACCAAAGCGGCACTCGATCTGTGGGGGCTGGCCAGGAATGATCTTAAGCATTATATCGACAAAGCGGCTCACAGATCAAGGTTAAAGGCAAACGGGCTGGACGATTGCATCGAATTCTGCCTCACTGCTGATTATACTGATAAGATCCCCGTAATAAAGAATGGAGTTCTTGTTGATAATATTTTAAAAAAATAAGGGTTTAGTGTTAATTATTTAACAATAGAGTTTTTTTTTAATTAATTTTGCTAAACTTACACTGAAAAAAAATTCTTTTATAAACATTTAAAATATGAAAAAACATAACTTTTATGCTGGACCTTCAATTCTTCCGCAGTATACGCTTGACAAGACTATTGAAGGAATTAGGGATTTTGCCGGAACCGGATTATCAATTATGGAGATATCCCATAGAAGCAAGGAATTCATTGCTTGTATGAACGATACAATAGCTCTTTCCAGGGAGCTTCTGGAAGTACCATCCGGCTACCAGGTAATTTTTATAGGAGGGGGTGCCAGTATGCAGTTCGCCATGGTGCCAATGAACCTTATGGTAAAAAAATCAGCTTATCTGGTAACAGGCGAATGGGCATCCAAGGCATTCAAGGAAGCAAAGATTTATGGAGAAGCTGTAGAGGTGGCCTCCTCTAAAGATAAGAATTATTGTTATATACCAAAGAATTACACAGTTCCCGCCGACGCTGATTATTTCCATATAACGACTAACAACACAATATTCGGGACTGAACTGAAAAAGGATCCCGATGTTAAAGTGCCTATGGTTGCTGATATGTCGTCTGATATCTTCAGCCGTCCCGTGGATGTGTCAAAATATTCAGTGATCTATGCCGGTGCTCAGAAGAATATGGGCCCTGCCGGTGTTGCAATGGTCATAATAAGGGAAGATGCCCTAGGCAAGGTAACCCGTCCTATCCCCACAATCCTTGATTACAGAACACATATCAAGGCAGAATCAATGTTCAACACTCCTCCATGCATCGCTGTCTTTGCTGTTCAGCAGACTCTTAAGCACCTTAAGGACATGGGTGGGGTGAAGGCAATGCAGAAAAAGAATATTGAGAAAGCAGCTATATTGTACGACGAGATAGACAGGAACAGGCTTTTTGTCCCGACTATTACAGATCCGGAAGACCGTTCGATTATGAATATCTGTTTTGTAATGGCTCCTGAATATAAAGAACTTGAGCAGCCCTTTGCTGAATTCGCCAAATCAAAAGGCATGGTTGGTATCGCTGGTCACCGCTCTGTAGGAGGTTTCAGGGCATCTACTTACAATGCCCTTCCTAAGGAAAGCGTCCAGGCTCTCGCTGATGTGATGAAAGAATTTGAACAGAAAAACTAATCGGATCTTTAATATGAAAATACTTGTTGCAACTGAAAAACCATTTGCACCCATTGCAATAAAACTTATCCGTGAGGTTACGGATAATGCCGGTCATGAACTGGCCCTTCTTGAGAATTACAAGGATGTTGCTGAGCTTCTCTCCGCAGTCGCTGATGCTGATGCTATGATAGTCCGGAGTGATCTTGTAACGGCCCAGGTACTTGATGCTGCCAAAAAGCTTAAGATAGTTGTAAGAGCAGGAGCAGGCTATGATAACCTTGACCTTCCTTCCTGTACAGCCCATAATGTTATAGCAATGAATACCCCGGGCCAGAACTCAAATGCTGTCGCTGAACTGGCATTTGAGATGATGCTCTATCAGGCCCGTAATGGATTTGCAGGGAAATCAGGCTCGGAATTGCGAGGCAAAACCCTTGGATTACAAGCATTTGGAAATGTCGGGAAATACATGGCTGAGATAGCCTTAGGATTCGGAATGGATGTATATGCTTTCGATCCTTTCGTCAGCGATGATGTTATACAAAAGGCTGGCGTAAAAGTCTGCAAATCACTTGATGATCTATTTTCAAAATGCCAGTATGTCTCTTTGCATATGCCAGCAAATGACAAGACAAAAAAATCGATCGGTTATGAGCTGCTGAAAAAGATGCCGAAAGATGCTGTTCTTGTTAATACAGCAAGAAAAGAGGTTATTGATGAAGAGGGTTTGCTTAAGATATTTGAAGAACGCAAGGACATTAAATATCTTTCAGATGTTGAACCTGAATGTAAAGCTGTATTCGAAGAAAAATATAAGGGAAGGTTTGTTTTTACAGCCAAAAAGATGGGCGCCCAGACCGAAGAGGCTAATGTCAATGCAGGAGTTGCGGCAGCAAGACAGATTGTCGATTACTTTAAGACAGGTAACGAAAAGTTCAGACTTAATAAGTAGTATTCTTAAATATAATTATGGCCATTGTAAGACCTTTCAGGGGACTAAGGCCTCCCCGTGAAATAGTGAGTTCTTTAGCCTGTCTGCCCTATGATGTAATGAACACCGAAGAAGCCATTGCAATGGCAAAAGACAAGGAATGTTCATTGCTTCATATCACACGATCGGAGATCGACTTGCCCCCGGGTTCAGATATTCATTCCGAAGAAGTATATAAGAAATCGCTTGATAATTTTAACCTGTGGCAGAAAAAAGGATGGCTTGTTCAGGATAAAGAACCATTATATTACATATATGCCCAGACAATGAAGGGCAGGACCCAGTACGGTATTGTAGGATGTGCTTCGGTTGCAGATTATCTTAACGGTGTAATCAAGAAACATGAGCTTACAAGACCCGATAAGGAGCAGGACAGAATGGTTCATATCCGTGCTAACAATGCCAATATCGAACCTGTTTTCTTTGCTTATCCCCCTGTTAAGGAACTGGATTCAATCGTTAAGAAGATTGTCAGAAAGGTAAAACCTGAATATGACTTCGTAGCTGAAGATGGATTCGGCCATCAATTCTGGGTGATCCGGGATGCCGATACTGTCCGGAGAATTGAGGAATTGTTCGCCCTGAAAGTACCCTTTACCTATGTAGCTGACGGACACCACAGAACAGCTGCTGCTGCACTTGTCGGAAAAGAGAAAGGTGACAAAAACCCGGCACATACAGGGAAGGAAGAATATAATTATTTCCTGGCAGTTCATTTTCCTTCAGACCAGCTAAGGATTATTGATTACAACAGGACTGTAAAGGATCTTAACGGACTATCATCAGGTGAATTCCTGGCAAAACTGGAAAAGGGATTTGTTGTAAAGGAAAAGGGCACCAGGGTGTATAAACCCAGGAAACTACATAATTTCTCCATGTACCTCGATGGTAAGTGGTACAGCCTTACAGCAAGGAAGGATACCTTTAACGACAACGATCCGATAGGAGTCCTTGATGTGACAATACTTACAAATGAGATACTGTCTCCCTTACTCGACATTCAGGATCTCCGCAGATCGAAGCGTATTGATTTCATAGGAGGGATCCGGGGATTGAACGAGCTTAAGAAGAGAGTTGACAGCGGTGAGATGAAAGTAGCTTTTGCTCTATATCCCGTTTCCCTTGAACAGCTTATAACAATAGCTGACTCCGGGAACATTATGCCGCCAAAGACTACCTGGTTTGAACCAAAACTTAGGAGCGGACTGGTTATTCATTTGCTGGAGTAGATTCCCGGGTAAAATTTCATGTAGTCTGTATTTACACAGACTCTTTTATTACTTTTGCACTATCTGTTTTAAAGCTATGTCAGATATTGCAAAGAATATTATTGACCTGAGAAAAGAGATCCCGTCTCATGTTAGAATTGTTGCGGTTTCCAAATTAAAACCTGCAGCAGATATCTCTGAAGCCTACAATGCCGGGCATAAAATTTTCGGGGAGAACAGGGTACAGGAAATGGTCTCAAAATTCAATTCCCTGCCCGGGGATATCGAATGGCATTTTATAGGGCATCTCCAGAGCAACAAAGTCAGACTCATAGCACCATTTGTGAAAATGATCCATTCAGTCGATACTTTCAGACTCTTGAAGGTCATAGATCAGGAAGCCGCTAAAGAAGGCAGGATAATCGACTGCCTGCTGCAATTTTATATTGCCAGCGAGGAAACAAAATATGGTTTCAGTTTAAGGGAGGCCATAGAGATGCTTGAATCGGAAGAATTTACCAAACTGAAAAATATCAGGATTTGCGGTGTAATGGGCATGGCTTCCTTTATTGATAATGATGAGCAGATAAGACGCGAATTCATGTATCTTTCAGAATGTTTCAAAAGGCTGAAAGCTGAATTCTTTTCGCAGAACGAAACTTTTAAAGAGTTATCGATGGGAATGTCCGGTGATTATAAGATTGCTTTGGAAAAAGGTAGTACAATAGTAAGACTTGGAAGCATAATTTTCGGATCAAGGCATCAGGATAAATTGAAAAACTAAACTGATTTTTCTGATTATAAATGCACTATGCTATTTTAAGGAAGTCCCTGTTGCCGCTTATCGGTAAGACAGTTAAAACAACAAAAAGAGTCTATTTGGCGGGATTCTTTTTTTCTTTTTTGATAGTATTGAAAGAGGTAACAAGGCTAACTCACAATAACTTTCAGATCTTCTCCTTTGGTTCACTTGATTTTTGGGCGGGTGCAAATCCATACTCCGGATGGTCCCATCTTTCGGTACTGGGAAAACAATTGGACCTCTTCCTTTACGGACCTCTTTTTTCAATATTATTTACTCCCTTTGCACTGATGCCACACTGGCTTGGAGCAATTATGTGGAATTTCTTTACATATTCCCTGTTCTTCATATCAATATTTACGCTTCCTGAACAGTTTTCTTTCATCAAAAAAAGATTTATTTTCATTTTTTCGGCATTGACACTTTTCTGTACCCTTCTGTCACTTCAGTATAACCCTTTAATTGCTGCTTTCTTCCTGTTCTCATTTACATTGCTTGAAAAAAATAAAGGGTTCTGGGCTGTTTTAATTATCCTTCTGTCAGCTTTTACAAAGGTGTACGGCATTTTTCAGCTTGCAATGCTGCTGTTCTATCCTAAACTCTGGAAAAACATTCTGTATGCTGTACTTATCGGAATAGTGTTTTTATTACTTCCGCTTGTTAATATACCCCTATACGAGTTAGCTGCATATTATAAATCGTGGATCTCGATAGTAATGGAGCATTCCGATGCATCAAGATTTTATAGTATCTACCGCCCGGTAATCATTTATTTTGAATCACTGGAACCTTATATGGGATTTATTTCACTAGGGATCTTCATGTTTCTATTTACAGTCACTCTGACAAAATTGCGGCTATTCAGGGAGTCGTTTGTGTACAGGGCTCAGTTCCTTGGTATACTTATGGCATGGGTAATTCTGTTCGGCCTTAGTTCAGAGCGTCATACTTATGTAATTGCTCTTGTCGGTTATGCAATATGGTATCTTAATTCAGAACCGGATAAAACAGATAAGGTACTTCTCTGGCTGAACTTTTTATTGCTGGGAATTATGCCTGTTGACATAATTTTTCCCCGCTTTATTTCATCTTTTATTCTCGGGAAACTGCATATCGGCGTTATCGTATTTGCATTTACCTGGTTTAAGATGGTTTATAAGACATTCAAAATGCCCGCAGAAAAATTATAGTGAGTATCGGTGAGTTTTTTAATTACTTTCCAATCAATTATATTTGAAGAGCGTAATATTTTTAAACTTCAGGAAACATGGATAGATTAAATGTAAAATACCTCGGCCTTAATTTGAGGAGCCCCCTTATTGTAAGCAGCAGCGGACTGACATCTACTCTTGGTAATTTAAAGGAAGCTGAAGACAGCGGAGCAGGAGCTGTAGTACTTAAATCGCTCTTTGAAGAGCAGATAACAAGCCATATAAGTACAATTGAACATGGACATGGTTTTCCTGAGGCAGGCGATTATCTGGCAAATTATGTCAAATCACATTCAGTTGATGAATACCTTAACATGATTCGTAAGGCCAAGGAGCTTCTTGCAATTCCTGTTATTCCCAGTATAAACTGCTTTTCGTCGGAAGGATGGACAGACTTTGCGAAGAATATTGCAGAAGCTGGTGCTGACGCACTGGAGATCAACGTGTTTTTCCTTCCGACTGACCGCCGGAAATCAGCTGCTGATTCGGAAAGGATATATTTCGATCTTATAGAAAAACTGAAAAAGACAATAAAGATCCCTCTAGCAATAAAAATAGGGTACCGCTTCTCAAATATCCTGAATATTATTGACCAGTTCTACAACAGGAAAGTGGAAGGTGTGGTGATGTTCAACAGATTCTTTGAACTTGACATAGATATAAACAACATTGATATAATTCCTGCTTCAGTATTCAGCACTGAAAGCGAAATGAGACTGGTAGTCAGGTGGATAGCTATGGCGAGCGCCCAGGATACAAAAATTGACATTTCAGCATCCACAGGTGTCCACAGTGGTGCTGATGCAATAAAATACATTCTCGCAGGGGCCAGTTCTGTTCAGGTTTGCTCAGTACTGTACGAAAAGGGCATAGCCTTCCTGAAAAATATGAACAAGCAGATTGAGAACTGGATGGCAAACAAGGAATTCAGTTCAATAGCTGAATTCAGAGGGAAAATGAATTACCGTAATTACTCAAAACCAGTAGTCTTTGAGAGAACGCAGTTCATGAAACACTTTGCATCGCACGAATAAGATCATATACCCTGCAGCCTTTTCTACCTTTGCAGTATTGATACCAGCTCGCTTGTGAGCGGGCTTTTATCCTGTTTTGTGCGATTTTCAGGGACTTAAAAAGATAACTAACAGATATCTAAGC
>CAYNRI010000013.1:7690-42123 GCA_964399575.1 uncultured Rikenellaceae bacterium | reverse complement strand
AGCTTAGATATCTGTTAGTTATCTTTTTAAGTCCCTAAAAATCGCACAAAACAGGGGAAATAGCTGATGAACTTGGTTTAAAGATCGGGACAGTTAAAAGCAGGATCTTTTTTACAAGGCAAAAACTTATGCTAATGCTTAAGGACTATGCAGGATAACAACAATGGTTTGATTTTGATGGGTTTAAGGAAAGAGGCGCAGGCAACTGCGCTTCTTTAAATGTTTTTTTGATTGAAAGTAATCCGCTTGCTAATGAAGATAAATTCTAACTTTAGTTACTTGCCGATTTAATAGTGTTTCATTTAAGCTTTAATTAAAACAATGCATAATCACTTCAATGCTGATCTGATATTTTCCATAAGCTGATCATAATCCTTTCTTCCCATGGGATGACGGGAAAAAAGTCTTTGAAAATTTTCTTTTGTAAGGGTTAGCCAGTCGGCAGGGTCCATCTCAGCTATTTCCTGTGGTAATTTAAATTCCGGTATTTTGGTATTTCTTGCTTTCCTATTCCATGGACATACTTCCTGGCACTTGTCGCAACCATATATTCTGTGTTCAAGCTTTGGAATTATCTCAGTAGGAATGGGTCCTCGTTTATCTATTGTCAGATTTGCAATGCACTTCCTTGTATCTATAGTCCTGTTATTGTTAATGGCTCCTGTAGGGCATGCGTCAATACAGAGACTGCATTCGCCGCACATATCCCCTGAGAATGGTTCGTCATAATCAAGCTCGGTATTCAGGATCAGTATCCCGATAAATATGTATGAGCCCAAATCCCTGTTGATGAGTATTGAATGACGGCCCTGCCAGCCCAGGCCGGCTTCACTTGCCCATGCTTTTTCATGAACCGGTCCTGAATCGCAGTACACCCTCCCGTCAGCCTCGGGCACTTTGCTTTTTATGAACACAAACAATTCCTTTAGTTTCGGAATTATTATATCGTGATAATCCTTTCCATAAGTATACCTTGAAATAACAGGTACTCCTGCCTTTTTCTGACAGTTTTCAGAATAATAATTCATTCCTGTAACGATGACAGATTTTGCACCGGGTACCAGAAGGGCCGGATTAAGGCGTTTCTCAGGTTCCCTGGCAAGATAAGCCATATTGTCATTCATCCCGTCATCAATCCATTTCTTCAGTATGGGCTTCCGTTCAGAGAGGGCCCTTGCCCTGGCTATCCCACAGCAATCAAAAGCCAGATCAGATGCTTTTTCCCTGATCTCAGCCGTTAATCTCTTTTTTTCGTAACTATCCATTTTTAAGGATCAGAGCAGCCCCAGTTCCAGCTTAGCCTCTTCACTCAGCATACTTTTGTCCCATGGCGGACTGAAAGTCAGTTTAAGTTTAATATCCTTTACTCCGCGGGTCCCCACAACCTTGTATTTAACTTCCTCAACGAGCTGATCTGCCATCGGACAATTGGGTGCAGTAAGAGTCATAGTTATATGAACGATATGTTCATCATCGACAGTGATACTGTATATGAGTCCTAAATCGTATATATTGACTGGTATTTCCGGGTCAAAAATACTCTTCAGTACACCGACTAGTCTTGTTTCAATTTCAAGTTTCTCAGATACATCCATCTGTTAATTGATTATTGATTATTATTTTTTGCTTTAAAAGCAATTGCATATAATTTTATCTGCCTGACCATTGAGAGTAGTCCGTTTGCTCTTGTCGGGGACAGATTCTGGCGCAATCCGATCTTATCAATAAAATGAAGTTCTGCTGAAATAATTTCCTCAGGCGTTCTACCTGAAAAGACCTTAATAAGCAAAGCCACTATACCTTTTGTTATTAAAGCATCACTGTCAGCTTTAAAAGTTATAGTATTATCACTATACTCTGGGTAAAGCCATACTTTTGACTGACAGCCGTCAATCAGAAAATCCCTTGTTTTATGCCTGGGATCAAGCGCAGGTAATTCCTTTCCAAGGTCTATTAAAAGATTATACTTGCCCATCCAGTCATCAAACGCCGAAAATTCCCCGACGATCTCTTCCTGTATCTTATCAATTGTCATAGTTTACGAAAACATTTTAATAACCTTCTCAATTCCCGTACCAAGAGCATCAATTTCTTCCCTTGTGTTGTAGAAACACATAGAGGCCCTGACTGTTCCGTCAATACCCATTCTGTCCATTATAGGCTGGGCACAATGTGTACCTGTACGGACAGCTATTCCAAACTTATCAAGAACCATTCCTGTATCATACATATGTATCCCGTCAAGCAGAAAAGATATAGTGCTTATCTTTTTATCAGATTTCCCAAAAATCTTCACCCCCCTTATTCCTGATAATACATCAGTAGCATAGGACAGAAGGTCATTCTCAATCGAGGCTATACGTTCCCGTCCAATTGAAAGAACGTAATCAATTGCAGAAGCCAGACTTATCGCTGAAGGATAATTCATCGTTCCTGCTTCAAACTTAAGAGGAAGGGCTCCGTAGGTGGTTTTTTCGAAAGTCACCTTATCAACCATATCGCCTCCGCCCTGGTAAGGAGGAAGCTCCGTGAACCATTTCTCTTTCCCGTAAAGAACTCCTATTCCGGCCGGGCCATAAATCTTATGACCTGAAAAAACATAAAAATCAAAATCGTATTCCCTGACATCAGTCCCGGCATGCTGGATCCCCTGAGCCCCGTCAATAAGAACAGGTATGTCAGATGAATGAGCTGCTTCGGTAATTTCTTTTACGGGAATAATATTCCCCAGTGCATTTGACACCTGTGTGATTGCAACAATCCTGGTTTTCCGGTTTAGCAACCTATAATATTCTTCAAGTAATATTTCTCCTTCATCATTAACCGGAATGACTCTCAGTTTTGATCCTTTTCTTTCACACAGCATTTGCCAGGGTACTATATTGGCATGATGTTCAAGGGTGGAAACAACTATCTCATCATCTTTCCTGATAAACTTCTCCCCGAATGAGAATGCAAGTGCATTTATCGACCCTGTGGTGCCCGATGTGAAAACTATTTCTTCTTTTTTTTCAGCATTTATGAAAGATCTTACTTTTTCCCTGGCATTCTCATATTCCTCCGAAGACCTGTCGCTCAAGGCATGCACACCCCGGTGTATGTTACCGTTAAAATTTCTGTAAACTTCACTCAGGGTGTTTATTACAGTTTCCGGTTTCTGAGTAGTTGCTCCATTATCAAAATATATAAGCGGTTTGCCATAAACTTTAGTGGCAAGGATAGGAAAATCCGCTCTTATTTCTGAAATTGTTTTCACCTGAATAATTTTATCCGCATTTAACCATACAACTTGCACATCGCGACAATTCGCCTCTAAGACGTTGCATTACAAGGTTATCTATCCTGTCACGAAGAGCTTCAACTTTAATATTCTGTATCACTTCATGAGCAAAACCAAACATAAGCATTAGTTTTGCCTCTCTTTTATCTATCCCGCGTGACTGAAGGTAAAAAAGAGCGTCGTTGTTAAGCTGTCCTACTGTTGCGCCATGGCTGCATTTAACATTATCAGCATATATCTCGAGTTGTGGCTTGGTATCCATTTTTGCATCATCTGTAAGAAGGATACTGTTATTCTTCTGGTAAGCAACAGTTCCCTGGGCAACCTTATTTACATAAATGCGCCCGTTAAAAGCGCCGGTCGCCATATCGTCAAGCACCCCTTTAAACAGCTGATTGCTGGAACTGTCAGGGGCCATGTGGTTAACGCTTACATAATTATCGACATGCTGGAACTTATCGGTGAGATAAAGGCCGTAAGAATTGCATTCCGAACCTTTTCCTTCCAAAAAATGATGAGTATTGTTACGGACCAGGCCTCCATGCAGAGTTATATTGTTTGAGGATGTCCGGCTGTTTTTTCCCTGGTGTATAAATGTATGGGTTATCTTGGCTGCATTATTATGCTCATTCTGAACTCTTATAATATCGAATTTCGAATTCTCCCCGACATAGATCTCAGTGACAGCGTTTGTGAGAAATTTATTTGGCGATAGGGTATGGTCACATATAATAAGTGTTGATTCGGCATTATCCCCGACAATTATCAGATTCCTGTGCTGGTTGAATATGTCACCGTCTGAGTCAACAAGGTTGACTATCTGAACCGGTTTTTCAAGCACAACACCCCCTGGAACATACATAAAAATCCCATCAGATGCAAGGGCAGTATTAAGATGGACAAGACCATCGTTATTTCCGTTTGTATACCTGTTATAGTAATCCTTAATTATATCCGGAAATTTTTTAGCAGATTCATTCAGGCTGCCAATCCAGATTCCGCCGTCCAGTTGCCGCAACTTATCGCTTATAGTCGGATAAAATCCATTTAAAAGAACTATGCCATGAGTATCAAGATCTGCCACATCACAACGAAACTCTTCTGCTTTTATAAAATCCTTTTCGCCGGGGATGAAATAGTTGCTAAAATCATGATCAAAAAAGGGTATCAGGTTTGTGTATCTGTATGTTTCATTTTTCTTTGTAGGGATCCCCTGTTCCATGAACTTCCCGATTGCGGGTTCCCTGAATGAGTTGATAATAGGAGATGACAAGGGCATGATCTTCCCGATAATCTCCCTGTAAAGGTTTATGTATTTCTTATGTGTTTCGGGTTGGTTATTCATGATGCCACCTCATTATCAATCTCTTTTTTGATCCAGTCGTAACCTTTTTCTTCAAGCTCCAGAGCCAGTTCTTTTCCGGCTGTTCTTACTATCCTGCCATCATAAAGTACATGGACCACATCGGGGATAATGTAATCGAGAAGCCTCTGGTAATGCGTGATCACTATTGCTGAAGAATCGGGCCGCTTAAGTTTATTCACTCCATTTGCCACTATTCTGAGTGCGTCAATATCAAGACCGGAATCAGTTTCATCAAGAATTGCAAGCCTGGGTTCAAGCATTGCCATCTGGAATATCTCATTCTTCTTTTTTTCGCCGCCTGAAAAGCCCTCGTTTACCGATCTGTTTGCAAGCCTTGAGTCGATCTCAACAAGTTCCTTCTTTTCTCTCATCAGTTTCAAAAAATCTGAAGCAGAAAGAGGTTCAAGTCCCTTATGTTTACGATGCTCATTTACTGCTGTTTTCATAAAATTTACCATGCTCACGCCCGGGATCTCGATAGGATACTGGAAACCCAGGAAAATCCCTTCTTTAGCCCGGTCTTCCGGAGGCATCTCAAGAAGGTTCTTCCCCATATACATAATACTCCCTTCAACTACACTGGCAAATTCACGTCCGGCAAGGACGGCAGCAAGGGTACTCTTACCCGATCCGTTTGGTCCCATTATTGCATGAGTTTCTCCCGCTTTTACTTCCAGGGAGATTCCTTTCAGGATCATCTTACCATTAATGGAAGCTTTTAAATCTTTAATTACAAGCATATTATTCTTAAAACTTCTTATACTGTTTAAACTCTTCAACATCGCGGAAAACATCCCCCTAGCCCTCCCGCTGAAACGGGATTTCCGCTTCTCTCCAACCTACAAAGGGGGAATGAAAACCACTCAACTTTTCATCCCACGCTTCCCTCCAGGCTTATCTGAAGAAGCTTCTGGGCTTCAACAGCGAATTCCATTGGCAGCTTATTTATTATTTCACGCGCGTAGCCATTCACTATAAGCCCTATTGCATCCTCTGTGGATATTCCTCTCTGGTTGCAGTAAAATATCTGGTCTTCTCCGATCTTTGATGTAGTGGCTTCATGTTCAACTATCGCTGTCTGATTGTCTACCTCTATGTAAGGGAAAGTATGCGCTCCGCATTTATCGCCAAGAAGAAGTGAATCACACTGGGAAAAGTTCCTTGCCCCAGTGGCATTTTTAAGAACTCTCACAAGGCCCCTGTAACTGTTCTGCCCATGACCTGCTGAGATCCCTTTCGATACTATTGTGCTCTTTGTATTCTTTCCGATATGTATCATCTTTGTTCCGGTATCAGCCTGCTGGTAATTATTAGTTACGGCAACAGAATAAAATTCACCTGTTGAATTATCTCCGCGCAAGATACATGCCGGATACTTCCATGTGATTGCTGAACCTGTCTCAACCTGAGTCCATGATATCTTTGAATTTTCTCCACGGCACATCCCCCTTTTGGTGACAAAATTGAATATCCCTCCCTTTCCGTCCTTATCACCGGGGTACCAGTTCTGAACAGTAGAATATTTTACTTCTGCATTGTTCTCAACGATTATTTCAACAATTGCTGCATGGAGCTGGTTTTCATCTCTCATCGGGGCTGTGCAGCCTTCGAGGTAACTCACATATGATTCCTCATCAGCTACAAGTAATGTTCTCTCGAATTGTCCTGTGTTCGCAGCATTTATTCTGAAATAAGTAGAAAGTTCCATTGGACAGCGTACGCCTTTCGGAATATAACAGAAAGAACCATCGCTGAAAACTGCTGAGTTGAGTGCCGCAAAAAAGTTATCAGTATAGGGGACTACAGTTCCAAGATAACGCTTCACAAGATCAGGATACTCTTTTACGGCTTCACTGAATGAACAAAAAATGATCCCCGATTCTGCAAGGGTCTCCCTGAAAGTCGTCTTGACAGATACTGAATCCATTACAGCATCTACAGCAATACCAGCCAGATGTTTCTGTTCCCCGAGAGGGATCCCGAGTTTGTCGAATGTTTTTTTTAGTTCCGGATCAATCTCCTGAGGATTATCTGCAGGTGAATTCATTTTTGGAGCAGAATAGTAGATTATATCCTGATAATCGATAGGAGGTATTGTAAGGTTGGCCCAACCAGGCATTTTCATTGTAAGCCAGTGCCGGAATGCCTTCAGCCGGAATTCAAGAAGCCAGTCAGGCTCTTCTTTCTTCAGGGAAATAGATTTTATTATATCCTCAGTAAGGCCTTTAGGCAAAGCATCAGCTTCAATATCAGAATAGAATCCATACTTATATTCCCCCGAAGTAGCATCATTTATTATCTTGTCCTGATCTTTTTCCATTTATATAACTGAGAAATGCTCCAAATCCTTACTATAACAATTAAGCAGTTTTATTTGTTGATTAAATTTAATCTAAATAAAGATTACAAAAATAAAAAATTATCTTACACTGTCGCGGAGGGCGGTAAGATAATCTTTCACTCTGAGAATATAAAATATTCGTGAAGTCTTAAACAGATCAAATTGATACTATATCCAGTCATAATAATGACTGCATAAATCCTGTAAGTTCTGCTATCAGATAGAACTATTTATTAAAAATGTTGCAGCAAAAGCAATTATAGCATATAATTCCGGGAATACTGCAAGGATCATTGTATTGGCAAAAACATTATTACCTGCTCCTATTGAAGCTATACCGTTTGCACACACTTTCCCCTGGTAGAATGCAGAAAAAAGTGCCACAATTCCAAGCATGAGACCTGCTGCCAGAATTGCTACACCCTGAAGCATTGTTATCTGGGCACTGATCACTCCACTGCTGTTAATTATGAAGAATCCGCCAAACCCATACAAACCCTGTGTCCCGGGAAGAGCACTGAGAAGCATATAGTTCCCGAATGCATCAGGATTCTTCTTCATGGCTCCCAGGCTGGCATTCCCTCCCATTGCACAACCCATTGCACTTCCAATACCGCTCAGTAAGACCATCAATGCCAATCCTGTGTAGGCAAAGATCAGAGCTACAGAGCTTGTCGCCAAATTCGCTGTTTCCATAGTTATTTTACTGTTTAAGTTTCTATTGTTTTATTTAAATGGTTTATATTCAATTCCTCCCCCGGTAAACCCGGCGTTCTTATAGAATTCAACAAATGTAAGTCTCATCGGGTGGACGAAGCTTCCCAGCGTAGATAATGCAATATTTATTGAATGACCTACCACAAGAAGAATAAGGCATAACAGCCATCCGATGTAATCAACTGACAGGAGCCTCAGGGAGATATCGTTAAACACAAATCCGAGGATTGAAGATGAAACACCCAGGGCGAAAAGCCTGATATACGACAGAAGATCTCCAAATATTCCAGTTATCATTCCATAGCTATCCCATAACCCAAGTCCCAGCCTTACATAGATTTTCTTATCAGGATTATTGAAAAGAAATATAAGAATTCCTGATAGTGACAAAAGTGCCAGGAAAAGAAAACGCATTTTTTGCTCATTTACAATGCCCAGCATCCCTCCGCCCTTGAATACTATAAAGGTAAATATCAGCATTACCCAGCCGATTGTTGAAAGGCTATATCTGAATCCTTTCTGTCTTGCAACATTAAAAATCTTTATGAACATTCCGAATATTATCTGGAATGCACCCACTATGAGAGCCAGGTAGAACATGCTCTGGGAATCGAGCATGAGGTGCCTGACCGATGAAAGAATAGGCATGTCTGATTCTGCATTCCTCAGTATTATTGCTTTATTCCTGGAATAGTTATTCTGTCCGATAATGTCTATAACCCCCTCAGAAAAATCCTGCCGTGATTCAAAACTCTGACCCTTTAGCTGGTCCAGCCCGATTATTGTGTTCTCAGGCAATCCGGCTTTCTTCATCTTAATAACTGATTCTTCAGTTATTGTATATCCGCTGTCGATAAGATTCATTCCGAAAAAAGTACCCGACACAAGTCCCATAATTATTGCAGCTATCCCGAAATACTGGGCTAATGTAATTATCGGCCTGAACTCCTTCTTTACTTTCTTTTTAATGAAGAACCCTCCCAAAAGGAAAACAAGTCCATAACCTGCATCTCCGAAGCAGAAGCCGAAGAAAAGCATAAAAAAAGGAGCAAAGAAAGGTGTGAGATCGAGTTCCTTATAATAGGGCAATGAGAAGAGCTTTGAGATCACTTCGAACAAGGAGGCAAAGCTGTTGTTCCTTAATATTACAGGTACTTTTTCTTCCGGATCCGGTTCTGATGTAAAAGCATAGCAATCTGTCTTTTGCAGAAGGTCCTGTAATTTACTTTCGTCTGAGACCGGAACCCATCCTTCAAGAACATAAAGGTTATTATCAGCATATCTGTCAGCCTGTTCAGCAGTGCTGGAGTACTCTATCCGGCTTATCAGATTATCGGTACCCTTATTAAGTGACGTAATCCAGAGAGAAGCATTCCCGGCTATTGATGATTTTGCATTATCAATCTTCTGCCTGATAACTTCCTGCTCTTTCTCAATTATATTGATAGTCCTTTCAGGGATTATTTCCTGTTCTGCAGCAATGTCAATCCGTTCTTCCTCTTTATGTATTATGGCGAAATAGAGTCTGCCCTTTATCCTGTTTATCACTTCAATGTTATATTCTTCCTTCCACTGCGCATCAAATCTTTTTTCGGCGCATGAAAACAGTGAAATGTTCCAGCCAGCATCTTTTATCTTATTGATATCATTCGCATTAAAGATACCCCATGGTTTTGATTTTTCAGCTTCCGACTTGAGTCTCTCAAGCTGATTCCCTGCTTCTTCAATTTCAGCAAGCAGAGATTCAAACTCAGACAATGCAGAATCAGATTCAATTGTATCTCCGGCAGGCGCTTCATCTGGCACCATTACCTTAAGACGACGTATTGCTTCCTTGTACCTTCTTAAAGACTTCAGTTCGTCTCCTATTACAGAAGTCTCATCGAGTTTTCTCTTTTCTGCAATATGCACAACGCCAATGTCACGGAGTGAGTTCAGAAGACCACTGTAGTCACTGTGATGGACCAGAAATGTATATTTTTTAATATCCGCTATCATAATTCTCCCTCAATCTCTGCGGGCATTTCCTGTCTTGATTTAATTATTTTTTGTGCTGATTTAAGGAGGTTCTCCTCATCCTCAAGAAAGCTCTTAATTCGTCTTATTGCTTCCTCAAAAGCAGGGACCTGCACCTTTTCATAAAGATTCACCTTCTGGGTTGTTTTCTTTCTTGCATAATTGAGCATCTCCATTTTTTTGAGAGCAAGATCCTTCTTCACAAGAGTAGTATAGAGGTCTTTCAGTATCACAATTCCTTCGGGGAACCAGTGAGGATTATCAAAAAGGCTGAAATCCCCGACAGTAAAGGATATCTTATCAAATTCCGGAATCTTTATCCCGGCTATTTTAATAATTTTAATATCAACATCCCTGATCTGTAAAAGAGAAGGATCAAACTCAGCCCATAATCTCACTCCGTCATCGTAACGTTGCTGAATTGCTTTCAGATCCCTTATATATTGCTCAGCAACATTCCTTGCATTTTTCACCTCTATCCTCAATGCCGACTCCTTGTTCTTAAGGATAGGCAAAGCCTGAGTCCTGATCTTGAGCTGTTTTGCAAGACCCTGAAGTGATATTTTATTATATTGAAACCTGACTGCCATTATCAGTACATTATCTAATTGTCACCTGGCCAGTATTTATCAACAAGTTCCTGTTTTATACCTATTTCTGCAGGTTTAAAATATTTGGCGAACAATTTCCAGCCGGTATCAAGCATTGAGTTTATATCAATATTGATATCTATTGCCAGAAGTTCCTTTGAATACTCTTTTGCGAAACTCAATGTTCTTGTATCATATTCTGAAAGGTCGAAACCGTTTTCGTGCTTTGTCCTGGCATTTGCCGCATCAGCATACAGTCTGATTGCACTGTTCATAACCTGAGAATGGTCCTCTCTTGTCTGTTTTCCAATCACAAGCTGTTTCAGCCTTGAGAGAGACCTGAACGGATCAATTATTACTTTCCCGATTTCAGCATCGCGTCTAAGGAAAAGCTGTCCTTCTGTTATGTATCCGGTATTATCCGGAATTGCATGTGTAATATCACCTCCTGAGAGGGTTGTGACAGCTATTATTGTTATTGATCCGCCGTCGGGAAACTGAACTGCCTTTTCATATATCCTTGCAAGATCGCTGTAGAGGGATCCCGGCATATTGTCCTTTGAAGGTATCTGGTCCATTCTGTTAGACACAATTGACAATGCATCTGCAAATAATGTCATGTCTGTAAGCAGGACAAGAACTTTTTCTTTTTTCTCGAATGCAAAATACTCAGCAGCAGCAAGTGCCATATCCGGAACAAGTAGTCTTTCTACAGGCGGATTTTCTGTTGTATTAATAAATGCTATGATTCTTTCGAGTGCTCCGGCATTCTCAAAAATATTCCTGTAGTAGAGATAGTCATCATTTGAAAGTCCCATGCCTCCAAGGATGATCTTGTCCGCCTGAGCCCTTAGAGCTACAGTAGCCATGACCTGGTTGAATGGCTGGTCGGGATCAGCGAAGAATGGTATCTTCTGACCGGTCACCAGGGTATTATTTAAATCTATACCGGCGATACCTGTTGCAATGAGCTGTGAAGGCTGTTTCCTTCTTACCGGATTGACTGAGGGACCGCCGATCTCACGCTCTTTTCCCCCGAGAGCCGGGCCCCCGTCAATAGGCTCCCCAAAAGCGTTAAGGAATCTTCCTGCCAGATCGTCATCAACCTTAAGTACAGGCGGTTTTCCAAGGAAGATTAGTTCGGCATTGGTTGGTAATCCTTCCGTTCCTGAGAATATCTGAAGGGTCACTTCATCTCCTATTATCTTTACAACCTGAGCCAGGCGTCCATGGACAACAGCAAGCTCCTCATTGCCGACACCAGACGCTCTTACAGAGCAGGTGGCCTTTGTTATTCTTGTAAGCTTTGTGTATATCTTCTGAAATGCTGCCTTTTCTGTCATGATTTTGCTACTTCAATTAACATCTGATCAACTTCTTTCTGATAATTATTAAATTCTTCTGAATTAAATGATGAATAGTTCATCTGCTTCAGGGAGTTTATAAGCTTTTTGAACCATGCCCCCACCTCTTCAAATCCATCGAATTGCATATCTGAATCAATTATCTCAAGTATTTTCTTAAGCATATATTTTTGCCGTTCAAGTGGTGTAAGCCTGTCAACTTTATCAAATGCATCCTGCTGCAGAATGATAAAATCAACTACTTCAGACTTCCAGAATCTGACATGGTAATCAACAGGGACACCGTCATCTCCCAGGATGTTTATCTGTTCCTGTGCTTCACGGCCTTTAAGAAGAACATCCTTTACTTTCACAACATTATCAATCCAGTCGCTTGCTATATTCTGCGACACGTACTCCCTGACTTCGTCATATTCAAGGTATTTCGAGTAGCTGTCAATAGGATCAATAGCCGGATACCTCTTTGAATCTGATCGTTGCTGGGAAAGAGCATAAAAGCATCTTGCAGCTTTTTTTGTTGATTCTGTAACAGGTTCCTTAAGGTTACCGCCGGCCGGTGAGACCGTTCCGATGAATGTTATTGAACCAGTCTTTCCATTATTTAGTTCAACAAATCCTGCCCTTGCGTAATAATTGGATATTATAGCTGGCAGATCCATAGGAAATGCATCAGGACCGGGAAGTTCCTCCATTCTGTTTGACATTTCACGCAGAGCCTGGGCCCATCTTGAGGTGGAGTCTGCAAGAAGGAGGATCTTCAGACCCATCGAACGGTAATATTCAGCGATTGTCATGGCTGTGTAAACAGAGGCTTCCCTCGCAGCAACAGGCATGTTAGAAGTGTTTGCAATTATCGTTGTACGTTCAATCAGTTTTCTGCCTGTCCTGGCATCGATAAGCTCGGGGAATTCAGTGAATATCTCAACAACCTCGTTTGCTCTTTCACCGCAGGCTGCTATTACAACCATATCAGCTTCTGCCTGTCTTGACATCGCATGCTGAAGGACTGTCTTACCGCATCCGAATGGTCCGGGGATAAATCCGGTACCACCTTCAGCCATGGGATTAAGTGTATCAATTACCCTTATTCCTGTTTCCATTATCCTGAAAGGCCTTGTCTTGTTTTTATATGCCATGACAGGAATTTTCACCGGCCATTTCTGGATCATTGTAACCTGATGCTCGTTACCATTCCTGTCTGTCAGGACAGCTATTGTATCTGTAATCTTATAATCATCTGAAGGAGCTATCCATTTTACATTCATAACACCTTCTGTTTTAAACGGGACCATTATTTTATGAGGTATCCAGTTTTCTGTTACCTCTCCAAGCCATGAGCCGGCAGTTACTTCAGTACCTGTAACAGTAAGGGGCTTAAATTTCCATACTGAATTCTCATCAAGCGGATAACTATGCTCCCCTTTTTTGAGAAAGACACCTTCAAACTTATCAAGATCGTTCTGAAGACCATCATAATTCCTTGACAATATCCCGGGGCCCAGTGTTACTTCAAGCATGCTTCCTGTAAACACCGCTTCCACTCCTACCTTAAGACCGCGGGTGCTCTCAAAAACCTGAACATAAGCCTGATTATTAGTCATTTTTATAACCTCAGCCATAAGTTCAACGCCATCCATTGAAATCATGCAGATCTCATTCTGTGCTACCGGACCATCAACTTCAACAATGACAAGGTTTGATATTATCCCTTTTACTTTTCCTTTTGTCGGCATATATTGATTATTTTCATTTCAAACAACTACTTATAATTCTCTGATCAGAACCTTTACTGCATGTTTCCCCTGGATATTGAGGCTTCCGTCTCAGTTATGAATTTCCGGAGCATCTCCTTGCCTGTTTCAGGGTCTAAGCGGGCCCATCTTAAAACAATTGAATATTTTATCAGGTAACCCAGTATCTGATCAATATTAAAATACTCAAAAAAAGTTATAGTATCAATAAAATTCCACTTAAGAAGATCTATTTTCTTTTCCCTTTCGAGGAATTCACTCTCTGTTGCAATCTTAAAAACAGCTGAAGCATAATCTGCCTCAAAAGAGACAGGAAAATCTTTTCCCGATCTGAACAGATCAAGCAGTTCACGGGTAAAAGGGTCATCCCCTATCATTTGAGCAGCAGGATCCATATCCAGGGATTTTGCATTCAGGAATATGAAGATATTGTTCAGGTCAGTTTCAAATCTTATCCATCTTTTAAGAAATCTGTTTCCCGATCCCTCAACAATGCTTATATATCCCTCTGTAAGTCTCTTTTTGATATCCAACTCTTTCACTCCCTCTTCTGAGCTGGCCCATTCACGCATAATTCTTACAATATACTCAGGAAGAATATCTTCTTCCTTCAGGATGGCCCTGATGATCCTCAATTGCTCATCAAAATCCTCCTTCGAAAAGTTCCCTAACTGATCCCAGGTTTCATAATCACCCTTCAGAAAATCCATCAGGTTCCTGTTGTCGTATGGAAGAAATAAAAGCGAGACCAGATGAAAATCCCGGGGATGAAGATTCTTCTTCAATTCTTCCCTGAATTCAGGCATCCCGGCAAAGCTTTTACCACT
The DNA here is from genome assembly GCA_964399575.1 of uncultured Rikenellaceae bacterium. GTDB lineage: Bacteria > Bacteroidota > Bacteroidia > Bacteroidales > VadinHA17 > LD21. Next base: position 27,871 of record CAYNRI010000013.1, on the reverse strand, counting down.
GTCAAACAGAAGCTCTGCTAGTCCGGCAACAAAATAGAAATATTGTCTTTGAAGCATTAATTCTCCTGTTCAAACAATAAACTGACAAGTTTTAACCTAAGAAATTCCCTGATGTAATTTTTAAAATCTGATTCAGTTACCCTTATTTTATATGAGCCCTTCTGAGGAATGATCTCAAAACCCTTTTCCATTGACTTTACGGGATGCACAACAATGCCTGATGATAATGCTTTTGCAGCCCTGTTGCTGAGGAATTTTTCTATTTCACCAGCCATTTCCGAAGGTGCCAGAATACTGCCCCCGGCACTATCACTGTTCGAAAACATCTTATCTGTAGCGGATTCAATCAGCCGGGCTATAAATGAATTATCGGACATCACTTCAGACACGGGCTCATCAATAATTTTCGAAGTGATCATCCGTTCAATATCCTGCTTTAATGAATTCAAGGCATTCCTGAAAGCTATCCTCAATTCCGACTGAGTGTTCTTCTTCAGTTCCTCAGCTTCCTTCCCTGTTTTGGAAAGTATTTCTTCAGCTTCATCCTCGGCTTTTTTAATTATCCTTTCTGCCTCCGCCCTGGCCTCAGCAATAATCTTTTCCGATTCCTGCGTTCCCCTGGCAATGCCTTCCTGGTAAATCTTATCAGTAAGTTCCTGAAGCTTATTCTGCATAATTTTAAAATTTAAAAATTAAGACTTTTAGGTAATCCGAATTCTCTGAAATATTGAAATCCCTTTACCTTGATCTGACTGAAAATCCTAAAAAACAGGTTTTCAAAAACCACCGCAAAGATGCAACAATATTTTTAAAAGTAAAATGATAAAATCCTATATATAGACAAGCTGCTGGTGCTAATTAAATTATGAAAACCTGTCATACTCATGCTAATTACATCAGGTTATAATGGCAGTCCCTCAAATAAAAGTTTTAACTTTATATCAGAATTTTAATACCCCGCCTTATGAACAGGATACTGATTTTTATAATATTGCTTGTAACAGCAGGCATTGTACCGTCCTCAGGAGCTGAAAAAGTTATCAAAGCCCCTGTTACAAGGGTAACTGTCTTCCCTGACCGTGCACAGATATTCCACGAGACTTCCGCCGATATCCCCTCGGGAACTACAATATTCAAGCTGGGTGGCCTTTCACCGTATATTGATGCACAGAGCATCCAGGTAAAAGGGTACGGAGAGTTTACTATTATGTCAGTTAAACATCAGAATAATTATCTTGAGAATCTGGAAGAGCTGCCGGAAATAAAATCAATCCGGAATCAGATCGAAGCATTGCAGCTTAAAGTTGAAGATGAAAAAGCAGCTATAACTGTCCTGAAGGAAAAGGAAGCATTCCTTGTGGCCAACAGGGGAGTCCTTGTTACAAAGGAAACATCGTTCAGCACGGATCAGCTGAAGAATGTAATGGATCTCTATACGAGTAATATGGACCAGGTAACAATGACTGTTCTGAAAAAGAACAGGCTTATAAAAGATTATGAGAAACAGATAGCAGCACTTCAGAAACAAATCTCAGACAGAACCGGGAAGCAGCAACTGCCTTCGGGGGAGATATCTGTTTCGGTGAGCTCGGCCAAACCCGTGGCAGGAAGATTCTCATTCAGTTATGTTGTAAGCAATGCCGGGTGGTATCCCTCATATGATATCAGGGTTGATGACATAACCTTACCTGTCAATATCCTGTACAAGGCTAATGTGTATCAAAGTACAGGGACCGAATGGAAAGATGTGAAATTAAGTTTTTCCAACGCATCCCCATGGATAGCAGGAGATGTTCCGAAACTGAACCCCTGGTTTATTGATTATTATACTCCTCCTTCCCAGGGGCTTGTTTTAAGGGGAGCTGCTCCCGTAAGAAAAAGTGATGCCCCCGTTATAATGGAAATGGACGCCAGGGATAATGCAGCAATAAAAAACCTTGAAGCTGTCCCCATGACAGTCGGGAAACAGGTCGGCGAAACTACCGTTACTTTCGACGTGGCAATTCCTTACTCAATTGCTTCCGATGGAAAGATACAGACAATTGAGATACAGCGTACCGCTTCTCCTGCTGACTATAAATACGTGACTATTCCAAAATTGTCGCCTCTTGCCTATCTGACAGGAGAAATTACAAACTGGGCTGAGCAAAGCCTTCAAAGCGGTGAGGCCACTCTGTATTTTGAGAACAGTTACGTAGGACAATCCTTTCTGAATGTAAATCAGCTCAGCGATTCCCTTCTCATCTCACTGGGAACCGACAACAGCATTCTTGTCAAAAGAGAAAAACAAAAAGATTTCACAAGCAGACGGGTACTGGGTTCAAACAAAACAGAAATCTATTCATTCCTTATCACAATAAGGAACAACAAACCAGGGCCGATAAAGATAGCATTATACGATCAGATCCCTATCTCTTCAAATAGCGGAATAAGTGTTGAAGCGACTGAACTCACCGAAGGACAGTTAAACTCAGGTACCGGCGTCGTTAAATGGGAACTCGAGATCAAACCCCAGGAGACAAAAAGAGTAGTACTTACCTACTCTGTTAAGTATCCTAAAGAAAGGACCGTAATACTGGAATAGAATACGATGAAAGTACTTGGCAATATTTTATGGCTTATTCTTGGGGGTATTGTTATAGCTATCGAGTATCTGATCGGAAGCCTGGCATTGTTTATAACAATTGTCGGTATCCCTTTCGGCCTTCAGACCCTTAAAATGTCATGTCTGGCCATCTGGCCTTTTGGACGTGAATCAAGAGTTCATTCAAGGTCCTCAGGATGTCTTTATATCCTGATGAATATAATATGGCTGATTTTCGGAGGCATATGGATAGCTCTTACCCATGCTGTCTTCGGGTTGGTCCTTTGCATAACAATAATAGGGATACCATTCGGATTGCAGCACTTCAAGCTTACATCCCTGGCAATAAGTCCTTTCGGCAGGGATATAGTAAATATTAAATGATCCTGTTACCTTGGGCCTCTGATGACTCCCCTCTCGGAATTCTTTATGAATTCAACAATATAATCCCTGTCAGGGCTTTGTTTGAAGTTCTTCTCAATGTATTCAAGAGCCTGTGAGACATTCATACTGCTCTGGTATATAACCCTGTACATATTATGTATCTCATCTATCCTTTCTTTCTCAAACCCTCTTCTAGTAAGACCGACAGTATTCAACCCAAGATAGCATAATGGATCCCTGTCGGCTTTAATGAAGGGAGGTACATCAGTTCTCACTTTTGCCCCGCCTCCTATCATTACATGGGCCCCGATCCTGGCAAACTGATGAACAAGCGTTCCTGCACTCAGAATAGCCCAGTCATCTACCTTAACCTCCCCTGCAAGCCCGCTGTTATTACCAATAATACAAGTATTTCCGATCCTGCAATCATGGCCTGTATGTGAATAGGCCATAAGAAGGCAGTCATTCCCGACTACTGTCTTCCCTGTTGCTGCTGTACCACGGTTTACTGTAGCTCCTTCCCTTACAATGGTTCTGTCTCCGATCTCAGCAGTTGTATCTTCTCCCCTGAACTTAAGATCCTGAGGTATTGCAGATATTACGGCTGAGGGGAATATTTTGCAGTTTTTCCCTATCCGTGCCCCGCTCATTATTGTTGCATTCGGACCTACCCATGTACCCTCTCCTATAACCACGTTATCTCCTATATAGGCGAATGGTTCCACAGTTACATTATTCTCCAGCCTTGCATCGGGATGAACATAAGCTAAGTTTGAGATCATTTCTGTTCTATTTATTTTTTTTAATTACCTGGGCCACCATTTCTCCTTCGACAACAAGCTTGTTATCAACAAATGCCTGGCCATACATGGCTACAATGCCCCTGCGTAAGGGCTCTATCATTTCCATTTTAAGTATCACTGTATCACCGGGAACGACTTTATGCTTGAATTTAAGCTTGTCAATCTTTAAAAAATAAGTTGAATATGTCTCCGGGTCTTCGACACTGCTTAAAATCAGTAATCCTCCCGTCTGGGCCAGGGCTTCAACAAGAAGTACTCCGGGCATGACCGGTTCGCTTGGGAAATGTCCCTGGAAGAATGGTTCATTATAAGTGACGTTCTTAATACCTACAACTGTGTTTTCATCGAGAGAAATTATTTTGTCGACGAGTAAAAAAGGCTGTCGGTGAGGTAGTCTTTTTTTTATATCCTCGATTGTATAGACCGGAGGTATAGAAGGATCATAGACAGGGATGTCTCTTTTCGACAAAGCCTTTTTCATTGCCTGTCTCATTATCTTTGCAAGGCGGGTGTTTGCATAATGGCCCGGCCTTGTTGCAACAACCTTTCCCTTGATTGGATGACCGACAAGTGCAAGGTCGCCCATAATATCAAGAAGCTTATGGCGTGCAGGTTCATTCGGATACCGGAGTTCTGTGTTGTTCAGGATGCCGGCTTTATGAGAGTTAATTCCGGGCCGGTTGAATAATTCAGCTATCCTGTTGATTTCTGATTGTTCAACCTCTTTCTCAAGGATAACAATTGCATTATCAAGGTCCCCTCCTCTGATAAGTCCCATGTTGTAAAGCGGCTCCAGCTCATGAAAAAATACAAATGTCCTGCTCCTCGCAATTTCCTCTTCAAAGTCATTAACTGAATCCAGGATTGCATACTGGTTACCAAGGATCCTTGAATTATAATCAATAAGAACATTAATGCTGAGATGATCATCAGGATAAACTATCAGATCTACTCCGTGCTCTTCATCAGAGAAAGCTAATTTCTGCTTTACAACAAAATAGTTCCTGTCTTCCTTATGTTCAATAAAACCTGCTTCCTTAATTGCTTTTGTGAAAGCCCAGGCTCCACCTCCCATTATCGGAGCTTCCGGACCATTAAGCTCAATCAGTGCATTATCAACCTGCAGCCCGTGCAGGGCAGCAAGCACATGTTCTATTGTGGCAACCGAAGCATTCCCCTGGGCAAGAGTTGTTCCCCTTGAAGTATCCGAGACATTCTCAGCCAATCCATCTATTACAGGTCTGCCCGGGAGATCAGTCCTGCAGAATTTGTAACCATGATTTGCCGGTGCAGGCTTGAAAGTTAATGTAACATTGACTCCGCTGTGCAGTCCCTTTCCGCTAAGAGTGACATCTTTTGCAAGGGTTCTTTGTTTTTCACCCATCAGAACGAGGTATTTGATTATTCAGGTACAAAAAAAATAAAAAATATGCTCCGTCTGAAATATAGTCCGGATTTTTATTGATGACCGAATCATTATCATTCGGATTTAAGCGATCCCAGTGTCTTTTCAAGAGCATCTATTTTCATTCTGAGCTCAGGCAGGGTCTTAAAGATCACTGAAGATTTGAGAAAATTCCTGTGATCGATGGCAGGATAACCTGTAAATGCCGAATTTTCATTTTTTATATCGCTTGCCACACCTGTCTGAGCACCAAGCTTTGTTCCGTCAGCAATCTTCAGATGACCTGCTATTCCTACCTGGCCTGCAAACATACAGTTCTTCCCAACCTTACTGGATCCTGCAATGCCTGTCTGAGCTGCCATCACAGTATTCGCTCCGATCTCTACATTATGGCCGACCTGTATCAGATTGTCAAGTTTCACTCCCCTGCGGATGACAGTCGAACCCATTGTCGCCCTGTCAATAGTCGTATTTGCACCTATTTCAACATGGTCTTCAATGATTACATTGCCCAACTGCGGGATTTTCATGAATTCATTATCCGACTGGGGAGCAAATCCGAATCCATCACTGCCTATTACAGAACCGGCATGTATGATGCACCCTTCTCCGACTACACAATCGTGATAGATTTTTACTCCGGGATTAAGAGTGCAAGCCGGACCAATCTTCGAATTGTCTCCTATGAAAACCTGAGGATAAATGGAACAGTTGTCTCCTACTACGCAATTATCTCCGATATATGAATATGGGCCAATATAGACATCTTTCCCTATCGAGGCAGTCGGTTCTATGACAGCTGTCGGATGAATTCCCTTCTTCCTCGGTCGTGACTGATCAACAAGATGCATCAGGGAAGCAAATGCTTCATAGGCATTCTCAACCCTGATAAGCGTGGCTTCTACTTTTGAAGAGGGGGCAAATCCTTTATTAACTATAACGATCGATGATTTTGTTGAGTAGATGAAATGTTCATATTTAGGATTTGCAAGAAATGACAGCGCACCTTTATGACCTTCTTCAATTTTTGCAATAGTATGGACCACTGTTTTTGGATCCCCTTCGATTTCTCCTTTAAGAAATACGGCAATTTGCGCAGCAGAAAATTCCATGATCTGTTATTTTACTTATCGACATTCTTTTGGATAACTTAGAAAATATTTTGTATTCCTCTCTGTGATGAACCTGTTATCACACATTGCTGAAACCTCAGAAATATCAGCTGTCCTTCCTGATTTGAGAAGTATCTTTATTTCCGGTGCATCAAGGGTGTAGGCAGGATTAGAAACACTGTCTGTAAAAACATAATAATCTGTCAGCCCAGGCTTTATTCCCAGAATATTTTCTGTTGCTCTTTTGAGTTCCCTGACCCTGTCATCTGAGAACTGTTTGTCCTGCAATTCAACCGTAAAAAGGTCTCTTTTAATCAATCTCGCCGACAGATCGGCAAGGATTTTATCGGAATTATCAGCCCAGTATTTTGCGGCAACAAAAATATCAGTATCATCAAGCTTGGTAAAGTTATCAGCTATCAAACCGGGTGTAAAATCCCCTTCCTGCAGCAGATCTTCCGGTCCTATGTTATTATACAGGAAAAACCTGAGCGCCGGAGTGGCATAAAGATCAATACCATTCAATGCTATCTCTTTAGCTCGCTTAAGAACGTTTACAAGAAGTGTTTCTGATGCTATAACAGTCTTATGCATATAGACCTGCCAGTACATAAGCCGCCTGGCGATAAGGAATTTCTCAAGAGAGTAGATCCCTTTTTCATCAACAACAAGTTCATCATTTACAACGTTGAGCATCCTTATAATTCTGTCTGAACCGACTGATCCTTCTATAACTCCTGTAAAAAAGGAGTCCCTTCTAAGATAATCAAGTCTGTCCATATCGATCTGTCCGGCAATCAGGTCATGAAGAAATTTTCTTTTATAGGCACCCCTGAATATTTCAATTGCAAGATCAAGACTGCCAGCGAATTTCTCATTTAATTTCTTCATCAGAAGCAAGGAAAGGTCTTCGTGAGTGATCCCTGTGATAAGTGAATTTTCGAGAGCATGGGAAAACGGTCCGTGACCCGTATCATGCAGCAAAATACCACAGAAGACAGCCTCCTCTTCTTCAGGCGAGATATATGTACCCTTTGATCTCAGGGTATTTACAGCCAATCCCATAAGATGCATTGCACCCAGACAATGCTGGAACCTGCTGTGATTTGCGCCAGGGTATACAAAGCTGGTTAACCCTAGCTGCCTGATGTTCCTTAACCTCTGAAACCAGGGGTTTTCAATCAGATCAAAAACAAGATCACTGGGGATGCTTATAAACCCGTAAACAGGATCATTTATAATCTTTCGTTTGTTTGTCCGATAAACCACAAGAAGAATACTTAGCCTACAAAAATATGAATTTGTTTGGCAATACAATTAATTACCTTTACCTAATATGATTTGGCTTCTATCGCAGGGCTTTTATAATTTGCTGATATTTAAAGTCCCATACTTAAGTTTTAAAAATATAATGGATTTCATGCAGCATTCGGAATAAATGACGTCTTTATGTTATCTATACAAGGGCTCACTCCCCTAAAATGATCTATCTCTATGAAAGTCGAAATTCTGGGATTGAATAAAACCTATCCTAATGGGAATCAGGCATTAAAAGACATCAACCTCGAGTTCGGAACAGGAATGTTCGGTCTTCTTGGCCCCAACGGAGCCGGTAAGTCAAGTCTTATGAGAATCATTGTAGCACTTATGAAACCAACATCAGGCATGGTGCTGATTGATGGAAAAGATATTCAGAAACACAGGAAGGAATTACGGAGCATGCTGGGTTACCTGCCCCAGGATTTCAGATTTTTCACTTCCCTTAAAACATGGGAATTCCTTGATTATTCAGGTGCGCTTGCAGGTATGAAGAACCGGAAAGCCAGAATTGCTGAGGTCGACAGGCTACTTGACAAGGTGGGGCTTCTTGAAGTGAGAGACAGGCAGGCCAACAGGTTATCGGGTGGTATGAAAAGACGCCTCGGTATAGCTCAGGCCCTTATAGGCAGCCCTTCAATAATAGTGGTTGACGAACCTACAACCGGGCTGGACCCTGACGAGAGAATAAGATTCCGGAACATATTGTCGCAGCTGACACAGCATAATGTTACAATAATCCTTTCTACCCATATCGTCGGTGATATCTCATCCACCTGCCAGGGAATGGCATTGCTGAACAAGGGAGAATTGGTTTTTTCAGGTTCCCCGCAGAATCTGATAAAGCATGCAGAGAATCATGTGTTCAAATTAAATCTTACTCCTGCCGAATATGAAGATGTTAAAGAAAAGTATAATATTATTTCAACTATCCCAGTCGAGAAGGGCTGGGAAGTACAGATAGTTTCAGATGAAATCCCTGAATATAATTACTCGGAAATAGCACCTAATATAGAACATGCATATGTATTCTTCATGGAACATAAACTTCACGCAGATATTGTAGAATGAAATTATTTCAGTGAGAACATTCATTCATAATATCAGAACAGTTGCAAGGTATGAAGCTGTAACCCTTAGGAGAAGCTGGTTCTTCAGGCTTTTTGCAATAGGCTCGATTTTTATATTCACCTTCCTGAATATCGGTCTTTTCTCTCCCGTGGGTGATGAATCCTGGGAACTTGTTTCAATCCCATCCTCAGTGCCACTGATTAATCTCTACCTTCTGAATATAGTGCAGTCAATAGTGGTTATATTCCTGGCGGCTGACTTCTTAAAAAGAGATAAGAAAATTGATACAAATGAAGTCCTTTATACAAGGCCTGTCTCAAATTTTGAATATATAACAGGCAAGACGCTTGGTATTCTGAAGCTTTTCATAGGTCTGGATATAATTGTCCTTCTCATCGCCCTGCTGATAAACATCATCTCCAAAAATATGACAGTAGACCTGTTCTCCTACCTGGAGTATCTGTTTATTATCTGCATACCAACAATAATTTTCAGCCTGGGACTAGCTTTTATTTTAATGCATATCATAGGCAATCAGGCTATTACCTATCTCTTATTGCTTGGCATTGCAGCTCTCAACATGTTCTGGTTATATTACAGGCTCGGTTCCCTGTTCGACTATATGGCTTTTGGTCTTCCTGTTTTCAAATCGGGGATTATCGGATTCGACAGGCCTGAGCTTATTATTAATCAACGGCTTTTGTACCTTCTCCTCGGACTTAGCCTGATCCTGGCAACAGTACTGACATTTAAAAGATTACCCCAGTCGAAACTACAGACTGCACTTTGTTATATTCTCCTAACGATATTGCTGACCGGAACCATAATCTGTGCTGTGAATACTTTTTCACTTTACAGGAATGATAAGCATGACAGGCAGGCTGTAATAGAAACTAACCGACAATTTGAAGCTTACGAGGCAGTAACTGTGACTGATGCAGATATTGAAATATCACATTCTGCCAATAATATACAAGCTAAAGCCCGTTTGTCTTTTATTAATGAAAATAAATCCGGTCTGGGAGATTATTTCTTTTCTCTCAATCCCGGGCTGAAAGTTTCTGCCGTTTTCCATAATGGCGAAGAAATAAATTTCAGCTCAGTTAACCATGTTTTTCTTGTGCAACCGCAGGAGATGTTACAGCCAGGACAAAAAGATTCATTGACAATTACATACGCCGGAGATATTAATGAAGCTTTTTGCTATCCCAATTACACTGGGAATATAAAAGATAATCCATATATGATAGAGATGCTTCGGGTAAATAAGCGACAGGCATTTCTGACTAAACGCTTTGTCCTTCTTACACCGGAAACTCACTGGTACCCTGTTGCCGGATTAAATTATTATCCGGATAATCCGGCCAGAATGAAGATCGACTTTACAAATTTCAGTCTCAGGGTGAAAACAGCTTCCGGCCTGACACCGGTATCTCAGGGGATCATGAACAAGGAATCAGACACTTTTACTTTCAGCCCTGAGTCACCCCTTACAGGCATGACTCTTGTCATCGGCAATTACCTTTCTGATACTTTAACAGTTGATTCTATTGCTTATATCACACACTATTTCCCGGATAATAACTACTACCGGAGTGAGTTTAATGAGCTTGCAGATACACTTCCGCTGATGGTATCAGGCATGATGACTGAACTGGAAACAAATTTTTCGACAAAATATCCATTCAGATCCCTGAATTTCATTGAGGTACCGGTACAGTTCTATTCTTATCCGAAAATGAGCACTCAGACAAGGGCTGAGCTGCAACCTTCAATGGTACTTATTCCTGAAAGAATGGCAACAATCAGAAATGCCGGTTTTCGTAAACAGATATCAAGACAAAAGAGAAGGATGACGAGGAGTAATACTGTGATTACTGATAAAGAACTGCAGGTCAGGATATTTAATGACTTCATCAGAAATACCTTCATAAGCGGGGAAAATTTCAGGTTTGTAAATGGAATAGCTGTAAATGAACCTGTCCGTTATCGTCTTAGTCCGAGTTTTTATTTCTTTAAAAACAATTTCTATTCAAATGAATATCCGGTTATCAATGCCACATTTGAGTCTCATCTTCAAAAAGTCATATCGCCATTCCCCACAGGGTTTCAGGGTACGGCCAGGGTTCTGACTGATAATGATCAGGCTAATCTTATTCTCAGCAGCTATAGTTTAAAAGAACTTCTATCCTTAAGTCCTGCAAGTGATACTATACAAAAGGTCCTGACTGTCAAGGGGGATTATCTTTTCAACCTTTTCAGGGCAAAAGTTGGTATTGAGGAATTCAATGACTGGTTTGAAAAGTACCTTGATGAAAAAAGGTTCAAAAGAGTCAGTATTGAACAACTAAACGATGACATGAACAAAAGATTTGGATTTGAATTTTACTCATACCTTGACAACTGGTTCATGAATAAGACTCTACCCGGGTTTATAATAAATAATCTTCAGGTATCCGAAATAGTGACAGATAACAGGGTAAGATATCAGGTGACTTTTGTTTCTTCAAATCCTGAGCCGGTAGCAGGTTTATTCAACGTTTCCTTCCGCACAGGGGCAGCTGGTCCACAGGGTGGACCGGGGGTAGGCGGACCAATGATGATGCAGGGAGGAGGTCGGGGAAATTTCGCTATTTCAAGGCAGGGAAGGGGTATGGAAGCTGCAGATATATCAAAAATAGTCTTTATCGACAGCTGTGAAGCCAGGAAAATAGGGATAGTCCTTGATGCTGAACCGAGGGCTATGATGGTAAACACACTCTTTTCCAAGAATATACCTGGGCAGTTGATAATCCCGGTCAACGATATCGGCCGGATAAAAGACGGGGTAAAACCTTTTACCGGCGAAGAACGTCTGCAGGCAATCCCTGCTTACACTAATCCTGACGAGATAATTATTGACAACGAAGATCCATTGTTCAGCATTTCAAGGCAGATTGATAAAAGCCCTTTGAAAAAGCTGCTGAAAATTACCAACAACCAGGGAAATACGTATTTGCAGATCAACAATATGTATGCTCCTGAGCACTGGCAGCCTGTAGTGCAGTCATCGTACTTCGGAAGATATATCCTGTCAGCGGTTCATACACGTGCAGGATCAGGCAACAGGGAAGCAACATGGAATGCAGTCATCAGGGATCCTGGTTACTATAATGTATATTTTTATGTTGGGAAAGCTGTTGAGCGGACATCGGTAAGGAACAGTGGAGCTGGACCTGGCAGGGGCGGACCCCGCGGAGGTATGCCCCCGGGAGGCACTCCCGGAGACGTTCCGGGAGACAGAGGCCAGGGAACATTTGCCGGAGGGCCGGGAGCTGAGCCGCCGATTCAGAACCTCCATCTGAAAATATATCATGACGAGGGTATTGAAGAAATGACTTTTGATTACCAGACTGCAGAAGGCGGATGGAACTACCTGGGAAGATATTATCTCTCATCTGATACTGCTAAAGTAAAGATCTCCAACCTGTCAAATGGGAAAATGGTAATAGCTGATGCAATTAAATGGGTGAAAGAGAACCAGTAATGAACTTTAATTTAACAATAATGAAAAAGCAAATGAGATCAGGAAAGATAGTTTTCCTCGCAGGTCTCCTGTTCATTTTAAATGGTCTGACAGCATTTACACAAGATGGCCTTACACTTGAACAATCGCTGAAAGTAGCTGAAGAGAACAGCCCCTCAATGAAACGAACAAGATTGAATCTGGTAAGGAGCCAGGAGAATCTCAATGCCCAGAATGCAGCACTTAAATCAAATTTCTCCCTGTCAGTCAACCCTCTTGAATTCAGACAGGATCGTTCATTCAATGATCTCATAGCGGCATGGAACACTACAAAAACGACAGAGAGCTATGGAGTATTTACTGTATCACAACCTATACTTCTTACTGATGCAAGAATATCACTTCTTAATAAATTCGGTTATGTTGATTCCTACAGTGAGTATTCAAACAGCACTAAAAAAGGATTCAGTAACAGCCTTTCTTTAAATTTGTCTCAGCCTCTTTTCACATATAACAGGACAAAACTTACGCTTAAAGAACTCCATCTGGCTTACGAAAATGCTCAGCTTAATTATGCAATTCAACTGTTGTCACTCGAAAGACAGGTAACAATATCCTTTTACAATGTTTACCAGAAGCAACAAAGCCTCGAAATAGAACGTCAGGCTTATGAGAATATGCAAAAGAGCTATGAAATAATTAAGAATAAAGTGGATGCAGGCCTTTCAGCACGTGAAGAAATATTCCAGGCGGAACTGAACCTTGCATCTTCAAAATCGGGATTTGAAAATAGCCAGGTCTCATTTGAAAATGCAAAGGATGAATTTAAGATACTTATCGGAATAAATCTATATGACGACATAATAGTATTGCCTAATATAAAAGTTGATACAGTCAGTATCAGCGTTGCATTTGCTATTGATCAGGGCCTGGAGAACCGGATGGAAATAAGGCAGAGCCAGATAAACCTCGAATCGTCACAGTTTGACCTAATTACTACAAAAGCCCTTAATGAGTTCAAAGGTCAGCTTGATCTGTCAGTAGGATTGTTCGGGGATAATGAAAACCTGGGAAATGTTTATCAAAATCCCACTGACAACGAAAGTGTTTCACTGTCGCTTACAATACCTCTCTGGGACTGGGGAGAGAGAAAATCAAGGATAAAGGCTTCAGAGGCTTCAATAGAATCATCAAGGATCTCCCTTGAAGAAGAGCAGAACGATATAATTCTTAATATAAGACAAACCTGCAGAAACCTTATTAATCTTAAGAACCAGATTGAAATAGCACGCCAGAATGTAACTAACGCCCAGCTCACCTATGACCTTAATCTGGAAAAATACCGTAACGGGGACCTTACCGGTATGGATCTCAATATTTATCAGAACCAGCTCTCAGAACAACAAATGTCTTATACAAATTCACTAATTTCTTATAAGCTTGAACTCCTCAATCTCAAAATTCAAACTCTTTATGATTTTGAAAAAAACTTAACTGTTACACCTGTGAAAACACTCTAACAAATAATGAATACTAAATAGTACTTAAATGAAAAAACCTGTACTTATTATTTTATTAGCTATAGCTCTTGCTTCCTGCAGAAACCAGGATCAAAACCTGACTGCAGATGTTGAAATACCAGTCTCAGTTCAGGACATTACCCTGAAACCGATTGAAGAATTCATAAATACAACAGGAACTGCTTATCCAAAAGGACAGATAGAACTGAAATCAAAGATATCGGCCAATTACTATCTTGAAAAAAATCCTCAGACAGGCAGACCCTGGAAGATGGGAGACAGGATCAAAGCCGGCGACCTGATAGCAAGGCTTGAAGACAGGGAGTATATTATCTCCGTCAAACTTGAAACTACCCAATTGAATCTTGAGCTTGCTGAAAGTGAATTGAAAAAACAGGAATCGCTTTATGAAAAGGGGGGTGTTACACTTAAAGAACTGAAAACTGCCAGTATAGAATATGAAAATGCGAAAACGAACCTTGAAACAGCAAAGCTTCAGATGGGAAAAACAAGGATCGTCTCCCCGATAAACGGAGTTATTGTCGACCTCAGGTATTATACCCAGGGCACACAGATTGAATCAGGCTTCATTATTGCAGGGGTAATGGATTACCAGACAATGTATATGGAAGTTCAGCTTCCTGAAAAATACATATCAATATTAAAGCCCGGACAGGAAGTCAGACTTACAAACTATACAATTCCTGAAGACACTATAATGGGGCATGTCACACAACTATCGCCGGCAATTAATGCCGATACCAGAACTTTCAAAGGCAGTGTGGAAATCTCGAATACAAATTACCTTCTGAGACCAGGCATGTTCGTCAGGGCTGATATAGTTACAAGCCGTAAAGACTCGGCAATAGTGATCCCGAAGAATATAATACTCTCCCGCCAGAGGGGGAAGACAGTGTTTATAGTTCAAAGAGGCCTTGCAGAAGAAAGGATAATTGAGACCGGGCTTGAAAACCTGATGGATGTTGAGGTCACAAGGGGTCTTATGAAGAATGACAGGGTCGTTATTAGCGGATATGAAACCCTCAGTAACCGCTCCAGGATAAAAATAGTTATGTAACCCGATGAATAAGATCGCAGAATTTGCTGTAAAATATCCCGTGACAGTATTGATGCTGGTACTGGGTATCATACTCCTTGGATTTATTTCCTTTGGCAAGCTCGGAACTGATCTCTTTCCCAACCTGAACAATCCAAAAATATATATCGAATTGTCAGCAGGTGAAAAGCCACCGGAGGAGATAGAAAAGAATTATGTCGACCAGATAGAATCACTTGCCATGCGTCAGGCAGATGTAGTTCAGGTATCGTCAGTTTCAAAAGCAGGTACTGCGCAGATCACAGTCGAATACGATTGGAATAAGGATATGGATGAAGCCTTTCTTGACCTGCAGAAAGAACTTAATTCCTTTGCCCAGAACTCTGATCTTGAGGATTTCTCTATCTCGCAGTATGATCCTAACGCAGCGCCTGTTATGGTTGTAGCCTTCAGGAATGACAGGATAACAAATATGGATGATCTTCGCAATATAGCCGAAAACTATATACGTAATGAACTTGTAAGAATAGAGGGAATAGCTGATGTCAGGCTGACAGGAGACGAAGAAAGCGAAATAATAATTGAAACAAACAATTATCTTCTCCAGTCATTCGGGCTCACATCGGATGTAATTTCATCCCAGATAAGTGCATATAACAGGAACGTCTCCGGCGGATCAATAGTTGAAATGGGGACCAAGTACACTGTTAAAGGAGTCACCGTTCTTGAAGATATAAATGACCTTCAGAATATTATCGTCGGTTTCAAACAACCTGCTTCTTCAAGCCCTTCAACCGCTTCAACCGCTTCAACTTCTTCTTCAAGAGTACCCATCTACCTCAGAGACGTTGCAACAATAAAAACAGGTAATAAAGACCCTGAGAATATTGTTACAATAAATGGAGAAAGATGTGTAGGCCTGTCTGTATATAAGGAGCCTAAATTTAATACTGTCAATGCTGTCAGGAGCCTTGAGAAGGAGTTCGCTATCCTTGAAAAAGCGCTGCCGGGATATGAGTTCATTAAAATACAGGACCAGGGTAATTACATTCATAATGCAATAAGTGAAGTTAAGAATACCCTTGTCATCGGGATCCTGCTGGCGGTATTTATTTTATATATTTTCCTCCGAAGGATCGGGACAACACTTGTTATAAGTATAGCTATTCCAATATCAATAATAGCCACATTTAACCTGATGTACTTCAGTCAACTCACCCTTAATATAATGACGCTTGGGGGGCTCGCTCTTGGTGCCGGGATGCTTGTTGACAATGCAATTGTTGTTCTTGAGAATATTTCAAGGTTAAGGGAAGAAGGTCTCCCTCTCAAAGAAGCAGTCATAAATGGAACTGGTCAGGTAGGAGGAGCTATTACCGCTTCAACTATTACAACAATAGTTGTATTTCTGCCGATAGTGTATCTCCATGGTTCCTCTGGAGAGATGTTCAGGGATCAGGCCTGGACTGTTGCATTTGCCCTTATTTCATCGCTTCTTATAGCAATGCTTGTTATCCCTATGATGGTGTCAACTTTTGCTTCTGATAAACACAGAAATAAACAGCGGTCCGAACCACTTAATTTCCCCGGATACACAAAATTACTGGATAAAATTGTTGAACGGAGGAGACTTGTTATAATACTATCTGTAGTATTACTTACCGGCACAGCACTGCTGATACCCCATCTGGGAAGTGAATTCATGCCAGGATCTGAATCCTCAGAATTCACAGTTAATCTCTCTCTTCCAGAGGGAACAAGCCTTGACCGTACCTTCAACACTGCAAGGAAAGTCGAAGATATTGTCAGGGAATTGCTTGGCGATAAAATAGAACTGATCTATTGCCAGGCAGGAAAACACCAGGCATCCTCATTTTCAAACAATAATGAAAGCAGGGGAGAGAACTTCGCTGCACTCAGGATCAGGCTGGGTGAAGAATTTTCCTCAATATCTGAAAATGCAATAACCCTGATCAACAATTACCTGGCAGGCATACCTGACATTGAAGTAAGTTACACCCGCGAAGAGAGTGCTCTGCAAACAACCCTTGGCACGACGGAATATCCTTTTATCCTGGAGATCTCCGGCGACGACTACAGCGAGCTTGAAAAGAAACTGGCCCAGGCCAGGGCAATACTGCAGGAAGAGCCTGCGATCTTCAACATTACAACATCAATGGATAAAGGGACACCTGAAGTTGAAATTGACATAGACCGCTTCAAATCGAGCTTCTATAATGTAACTGTGGAGAATATAATTAATCAGATCCGGAATTATCTTGAGGGTTCTTCAGCCGGAACTTTTGAAAAGGGCGGTGAGATAAAGGATTTAACAGTCAAACTCGAGGATGTCTCACTCAACCAGTTAAAAGATATAATGATAACCACTGGCAGTGTGCAGGTGCCCCTGAGTGAACTGGCAAGTATCAGAACCGTTGTATCACCCCGTGAAATAACAAGAAGAAATCAGGTACGAACCAGCTATCTGTATGCAAATGTCAGCGAAGAATATGCCTTTGATAAAGTTATCAGAGATGCAGGTCTTGCTTTAAGACCGGTAATGCTGCCAGTTGATTATAAAATGGAATTCACGGGAGAAGAACTTAAGAGAAAAGAGTCTGTGTCGAATCTGTCATTTGCACTGATCCTCTCACTTGTACTTGTATTCATGGTACTCGCAGCTCAGTTCGAGTCATTAATACAGCCTTTTATTATTATGCTTACAATTCCTCTTGCTGCAGTTGGAACAATACTGATCTTTTTTATTCTCGGGAAGACTCTGAATATGATGGCATATATTGGTATTATAATGCTGGGGGGAATAGCTGTCAATAATGCTATTTTACTTATTGACAGGATTAATCAGCTTCGTGAATCAGGCCTCAGTAAAAAGGAAGCCATTTTAGCTGCCGGATCTCAAAGAATCAGGCCTATCCTTATGACAAGCTCCACAACTATTCTTGCTCTTCTCCCGCTGACGATCGGATTTGGCGAAAGTGCTTCCCTCAGATCACCTATGGCACTTGCTGTAATCGGAGGCCTGGTCTCCTCTACCCTGCTTACACTTGTTGTAATTCCATGCGTATACTGGGTCCTTGATAGTTTCAGAAAGTGGATCACCGGAGAATCGAAAGCCCAAATTAAAACCATATAACTTCTTATAAGGACTATCTATGGACTTTATCCTGAAAAGAAGAATTCTGATAATAATGATGTTTGCCGGGCTTACAATGCTTGGTTATGTCTCCTACAGGAAACTTTCTGTTGAGCTTATCCCGAATGCAGAGTTACCGGCAATTTTCGTCCAGGCAGGTACAATGCTCGAGATGGATCCTTCCTATATTGAGAACCAGGCCATCATACCAATAGAAGGGGCAATAGGGACACTTGAAGGAATTGAAAAACTTGAAAGTACTGTTACATCACGCTATGGTACAATTTCAATATACTATAATCAGAATGCGAACCTTAAATATGCTTTTCTGAAACTCCAGGAAAAAATTGATCTTGTTAAGAGTTCACTGCCTGAAGAATTTCAGATCAACATTCTTAAAATTGACCTTGAGCAACTCACCAATCAGTTTATGCAACTACAGGTGCGGGGGGAAGGAGGCATAGACAGAATCCGCAATATAGCAGACCATGAGATAGTAAGACAACTAGAGAGCATAGATGGTATTGCTGGCGTTGAAGTATTCGGCGGTCAGGAGAACTCAATTGAAATCAGACTGGACAGGAAAGCCTGCAAAGCTTTCGGGGTAACAATGAACCAGGTAAGCAATCTTCTGTCAAATAACGGAACTGACAGAACTTTTGCAGGGAAGGTTCATGATGGCGATAAAAAACTATTCGTCAATATAAAGTCAGAGTACACAGATGTCAAAGATATAGGGAATATCACTATCAGAAAAGATGGCCCGGTTCTGTTGCGTGATATCGCCCAGATATTCTTTGGTGTAAAAGAACAGGAATCATACAGCCGGGTCAACGGACTTGATGCTGTTACAATAACCCTTGTCAATGATAATCAGGCGAATGTTATTGATCTGTCTCACAGGGTTCTGGATCAGATCGCACAGTTTAACGAGAGCCTGAGTAAAGCAAATGTTGAAATTGTCGTTCAGAGCAACAGTGCTGAGGTAATGGAGAGGAACATCTCCCAGATTATAAATCTTGCACTTACAGGAGCCCTTCTCGCAGTGCTTATACTGTGGTTTTTCCTCAGGAACATCAGGTTGATTGGTATAATTGCAGTCTCAATTCCGGTCTCTGTATATACAGCATTTAATTTTTTCTATGCAGCAGACATAACGATTAACAGTCTGACCCTGGTCGGTTTAGCCCTTGCAATAGGCATGCTCGTTGATAATTCGGTCGTCGTACTTGAAAATATATACCGGCTTGCCGGTTCAGGAAGAAGCAACGAGGTCTCAGTAAAACAGGGCACTTCAGAGGTGTGGCGATCTATCTTTGCATCAACACTGACAACAATAATTGTTTTTCTGCCATTTGTTTTTTCAACAAATTTCCTGATACGACTGGTGATAAGGAATATCGGGACTTCCATAATAACAACTTTGCTTGCTTCTCTTGCAGTAGCGCTTCTCGTTATTCCAATGGCTACTTATTTCCTGCTTACAAGGACTTCAAAAGGAGACTCTTCAATCTATAAGAAACTTTCTATCCATAACAGGGTTATTCAGGCTTATAATCTTGTCCTGAAAGCCAGCATGAGAAACCCTGTGGTAACAATCATCGGAAGCCTTGTTGCATTCTTCGCTGCCCTTCTGATAAGCCTTGCCTTAAGTATTAACACTACTGAGGAAATAGAAAGTCCAAGCTTCAGACTGACGGTTACAATGCCTTCTGGTTCCACACTTGAGAAGACTGATGCAGTAGTTACTGAAATAGAAACCCGCATTGCCAATATACCTGAAAAAGAAGATGTTATAAGCAGAATTGAAGAAGATCAGGCAACAGTTACAATCAACCTGGCCAAAGAGTGGGATAAAAAGAGCGACCGGGATCTTGCTGAAATAAAAAATGATATTGAAGAGAAAACAAGGGGCATATCGAGTGCAGAAATAAGCATGGATGAAATATCTGCCAGCGGTGGCTTTACATCCGCCGGCGAAGGAGGTGGCGGTGGCGCTGCAATGGGTGGTAACCTGTTAAACCTTCTTGGTCTTGGATCTCAGAGTGAAAGTATAGTAATAAAGGGGCAGGATTTTGAAGAAATGAGAGATTTCTCTGAAGATGTCAGGTCCTATATTGATGAACTTACAACAATTGAAAATGTAAATGTTAATGTTCAGTCCGGCACTCCTGAGGTTAACCTGAATTTTGATATGGATTTCATCAACAGGAATGGATTCACACTTAACAACATCTCATCAGCGCTTTCAACTTTCGGGCGGGAATAT
>CAYNRI010000013.1:0-7590 GCA_964399575.1 uncultured Rikenellaceae bacterium | reverse complement strand
CGCCGGGAAATTGAAAGTCTTGTCGCAGGTCTTAATCTGTCATCCGGAATTGCAGCAGAGGTAATCCATGAAGAAAATGCCCTTAAGGATTTTTACCAACCCCTTGGCATTGCTTTTATACTTATTCTGATGGTACTTGCAGCAGTGTTCGAGTCCCTCTGGATACCTTTTGTACTTCTTCTGAGCATACCTTTGGCGGGACTTGGTTCAATAATAGCACTTATACTCACAGGTAATTCTCTTTTAAATCTTAATACGCTGACGGGTTTTCTTATTCTTCTGGGCATCGTAGTTAATAATGGCATTATACTTATCGATTACACAAATATTTTAAGGAAAAGGGGCTACAGGCGGACGAGAGCACTTATGACTGCAGGAGTAGCCAGGCTCAGACCCGTTCTTATAACAGCCACAACAACTGTTATTGCCATGATCCCGCTGGCTATGGGTAAAGCAGAATATGTGTCAGTTATCGGAGCCTCTTTTGCAATTACTGTGATTGGTGGACTCACCATGAGTACCCTTCTTACCCTGGTCTTTATCCCGACTTTCTATTCAGGACTGGAGAATAGTATCAATTGGATAAGATCCCTTTCGTGGAAAAATAAAAGCATTCAGGTCATTTTGCTCGGTTTACTGCTGCTGATTATATATCGCAATATTGATAAATTCCTCTGGCAGCTGATAACAACAATCCTTTCCCTTATCGTTGTTCCGGCCGGCATGTGGTTCGTTATGAACAGTCTGAGGAAAGCACAGGAGACAGTCATCCCTGCAGATGAAAACATTAATATAACTATCCAGAGCCTTGTCAAGATCTATGACCGTAAGAACAGATTGTTTCGTGAATGGGAAGCAGGAAAAAAGATCAGGGAACGCCTTGGCTATGAAAAACAATTTACAGCCTGGGGAGACCTGTCTGACAGGCTCTGGCAAATCCCTTGTTTCGGCTTCCTTGTCTACTTCACATACTTTTACCTTAAAAAGGGATTCTGGATATTCTTTTTCAGCATCATAGTATGGTTTTTCCTTTCATCAATATGGAATCCGCTTAATAAATTACTGATAAATCTGTACACGGGGAAACAGAAAAAACTGGTACCCGGAATAATTCGAACTGTTAATTTCATTGTCTACTGGATTATCCCGTTAATGAATCTGATTTTCTTTCAGATCAGATGGAAGAATCTTCCGACTGTTATTATCCTGGGCTTCATATGGTTCGGTGCATTATTAATTTACAGGACAGGACTGAAAATGACTGATGAAAATATTGATATCTACCGGCTTGAGGGAAAATTCAAGGGTATCAGAAAGACTATTTACAAACTTGTTGCAGCTGTTCCTCTGATTGGCAGGAAAAAGAAACCATTCAAGGCACTCAGCTGTGTGTCACTTAGCATCGGAAATGGAATGTTTGGCTTACTCGGGCCCAACGGGGCAGGGAAGACGACACTTATGCGGATCATCTGCGGGATACTTGAACAGAGCTACGGGAAAGTCTGGATAAACGGTCTTGATACATGTAAAAAACGTGAGGAACTTCAGGGGCTGATTGGCTATCTGCCTCAGGAATTCGGAAGCTATGAGAATATGACAGCCAACGACTACCTCGATTATCAGGCAATGCTTAAAAACATTACCGATACCAAAACAAGGGAAGAAAGGGTCACTTATGTTCTGAAGGCCGTCCATATGGAAGAGAGAAGGAACGACAGAATAAGTTCATATTCAGGAGGGATGAAGCAAAGAATGGGGATAGCACTAATTCTGCTACATCTGCCCAGAATATTAGTAGTTGACGAACCGACTGCCGGCCTTGACCCCAGGGAAAGAATACGGTTCAGGAATCTTCTTGTGGAACTCAGCCGTGAAAGGGTAGTGATATTTTCAACGCATATAATTGAAGATATATCAAGCTCCTGTAATAAAGTTGCAGTCCTTGATAAAGGGAAGCTTAGGTATGTTGGAAAACCGATAGATATGACAAAAGAGGCGGAGGGACACGTATGGCAATTCAATGTTCCTTCAGAAAAATTTGAAAAAGTCCTTGGGGAGAATCTCGTCGTGCATCATATGTCGGAAGGAGATAATATCAGGGTACGTGTTGTTTCTGATACAAAACCCTGGGAAAATGCAGTCTCCGTTACCCCGAACCTGGAAGATGCATATTTATGGCTGTTAAGAAGAAAACCAGACAATGGAAACAAGAACCTTGCATAATTACTTAAGCCTGTTCCGGAAGATGATCATCTATAACCTGAAGATAATCTTCGCAAATAAATTCATTTGGTTTCTCGCAGGTTCAATAGCATTCTACCTCGGCCTTTCAGTGTTATATGTTTATACTAACGACGTCTCAACGATGTCTGACCTTTACGGGGTATTTATCTTCTCAGGAATATTGCTTGTTTTTTACCCGGCCGTATTCGGTATCCAGAATGACCAGGACTCCAGGACATTGGAAATACTCTTCGGGATACCTGATTACAGGTATAAAGTGTGGCTTGTCAGGATCATCCTGATATTTACAATTTCTTATCTGATAATACTCCTTTTCACTTTTCTCTCTTCAATACTGATAGTAAGATTCCCTGTCATAAGAGTGACCTCACAGGTAATGATCCCTGTTATTTTTCTGGGAATGATGGCCTTCATGCTTTCGACAATTATAAGGAACGGCAACGGGACAGCTGTTGTTATGATAATATTTGGCATTTTCTTCCTTATTCTTGAGGATCTTCTCCGAAAAAGCCAGTGGAATGTCTTTCTTAATCCTTTCACACCTCCTTATGATGTTGGTGAGACAACCTGGGCGATTATAACTCTCAAGAACAGGATAATTCTTATCACAGGATCCGTAATATTTCTTCTTGCCGCACTGTTTAACCTGCAGAAAAGGGAGAAATTCATGTAAGGACTGCATTGTTCCTTAGCCTTCCGATCTGCCATCTGAGGACAATAAATGTCACAAGTGATGCAATGAAATCAGATACAGACCCTGCAAGCCATACTCCGGGTAACCCGATTAAGCGGGGTAATATAAGCAGTGCAGGGATTAAGAACAGGACCTGACGGGTAAGGGAAAGAAGTATAGATATCCTGGCTTTGCCTATTGACTGGAAAAAGCTTGAAGTTACCATCTGAAATCCAACCAGGGGGAAGACCAGCAGAAACAATCTCATCCCGCTTTTAGTCAGGCCGATGAGCTCCGGGCTTCTTGTAAAAGCGCGTGCAATAAGCCCCGGGATCAGTTCTGCAAACAGGAACATTACCGATGTTACCGCTGTCGCAGCAAACACAGTAAGCTTAAAAACCTTAAGGACCCGGTCATTATTCCCTGCTCCGAAATTATACCCGACTATGGGCTGCATCCCCTGGTTTAATCCAACAACAACCATTGCCGCAAGATTTGCTATACTGTAAATTATGCCAAAAGCCCCTACAGCGAGGTCTCCTCCGTACCTGCCCAGATTGAGATTTATCAGGGATATTACTACACTGCCTGTTATAAGCATCAGGAAATTGGACATGCCAATTGAGATAATATCATTTATTATCACTCTCTTAAGCTTCATATAACCAGGGAGAAAATGAACAAAACTCTTGCTTTTGGCAAAATGAATGAAGGCAGCTATTGTACCCGCAATTTGTGAAAGTACTGTTGCAATTGCAGCTCCCTGTATGCCCCACTTGAAAACAAATATGAATAAAGGATCCAGTATAAGGTTGACAACAACGGCGATTAATGTTGTGACCATTGCTTTTGACGGATAACCCGAAGCCCGCATTATATTGTTCATTCCAAGGTAGAGATGCGTGAACACATTTCCTATAAGAATTATTTGCATATATTCCTTTGCGAATGGAAATGTTTCCTTGCTGGCACCAAGAGCAAACAATATTGGTTCCAGAAAAATAAAAGCAAGTGCCCCTATAACAACCCCGAGAATAATATTAAGCATTACTGCATTCCCAAGTATCTGGGTTGCACCTTTTCTGTCGTGTTGCCCAAGGCGGATAGATACCATGGCACTGGCTCCGACACCAACCATCGCCCCGAAAGCAGCTGTAATATTCATCAGGGGAAAGGTCAGGGCAAGACCTGAAATTGCAAGAGGCCCTACTCCCTGTCCAATAAATATCCGGTCGGTAATATTATAAAGAGAAGCTGCAGAAGTGGCTATAATAGCAGGAAGCGAATAACTTACAAGTAGTCTTCCCAATTTCTCAAACCTGAGACTTTCTGCGCTCCCCTGCATGATTGCTACATTTCAGAATAATCTGCAAAAGAAATATAAATATCATTCTCATGAACTTATTTTTTCTTTTTTATCCGTATCCAATTCTAACAATATCTGATTCATTTTGCTATCACGCCACAGGCCTGTCAGAATTTTCATCCCTAATTCATATATTTACATCACAAAAAATAATTTATGAGTAGCAGGAATCATTGACACAATTTCTATGATAACCTGAAATTAGAACTGATTCCCCGGCTCTAAAGAGAGTACCCTGATAAATGATATGATCTTTCAAATTATAAACTATACAAATTGGAAATGTTCAATATAGCAATTATCTCCTCCAGTATCCGGACTCAAAGAAACAGCCATGCTGTTGCATTGTACTTCAGGCGTTATATTGTTGAAAATAAACTGGCTGAAGCGCAGATCCTTGATCTGAAGGAATATGATTTCCCTTTGTTCACTGAACGTCTGAGTCATCTTAAGGATCCTCCGGCTGAAGTCCTGGAATTTGCCGGCAAAATTGAAAGATCAGATGGTATAATAATAGTCACTCCCGAATACAATGGCGGATATCCAGCCAGTTTAAAAAATGTTGTTGATCTGCTCTATAAGGAATGGTACATGAAACCTGTGGGGATAGCTACAGTATCAGACGGAATTTTTGGGGGATCACAGGTAATTACATCACTGCAATTTGTACTGTGGAAAATGAAAGCTCTTGTTATAACTGAGAGGTATCCTGTTCCAAATGTAAAGAAGAACTTTAATGAAAACGGGCAGCCTTCAGATAAGGAAGCAACAGATAAACGGTCATATGTGTTTATAAAAGAACTCCTCAGGTGCATCGGGGAAAATAAAAAATAACTTCCTTTACAAAAATATTTTTCTTATGGGAGGTTATGTAAATAAACATCTGATAAGCAATGAATCAGTTGTTTTTGAAACAAAACTGCACTGGGTTATCTTCTTTTCCCTGAAATCAATCTTTACCCTTACCATCTATGCATGGCTTGAAAGGTGGCTTTCAGAATATGTTATAACCAACAGGAGGATAATTATCAAAACTGGTTTTATAGCCAGGAACACATTCGAAATGAATCTTTCAAAGATTGAGAGCGTAAATGTTGAACAATCAATAATGGGTCGCATATTGAATTACGGTTCAATCACAATTATAGGATCGGGAGGTACCAGAGAGACTTTTCATAATATCGCCCATCCTCTCGAATTCAGGAAATCTTTTCAGGAACTCTGCTGAAATTTCATAATTAAGTTAAGAATAGATCTGCTCAGGATCCTTATCAGTAAGCTGACCAAGGATTGCCCTGCATTTTCTGACGGAACGTCTACAATTACTCCAGACTTAAGCTCACCTTAACTAATGATCAGCTGCTTATATTTTTTATTGATTACCAACGTTTTATGACATTTTCAACAATACTTAAGTAACTTAAAATATCAAATTTGACTTTTGTTATCTTATTTCCTTAATTATCATTTTATATCCTGGTTTATAATATCTTTACTAATAAACAAGCCACTATGCCCCAGATAAGCAAAATATTTATAACAATCGGATTTGTTTTAATTATCTCAGGATTAATAATATGGTTTGCCGGGAATAAAATACAATGGATCGGCAATCTACCCGGAGATATAAAAATAGAAAAAGAAAATATGAAATTTTACTTTCCTGTAACGACGATGATTGTATTCAGCATTTTACTATCACTAATAATATGGATCTTTAAAAAGTTTTTCTGATGTTAAATATTTAAAAATGATCCCCATGAAAAAACTGAATCTTTACATTAAGAAATTCATTTACTGCGGTTTGATCATTTCATTGTTTATAACAGAAACAACAGGTCAGACACTTGAAAATCTAAATGAGGCTATTGCTAAAAACCGGAAAGGTGAACTTATAGTTAAAGCAAGAAAGGGTCAGCAGGTAACTGTTGAACAATTAAGACATGAATTCTGGTTTGGATGCGCAATACCAAATAGTCTGGCCGGGGGCATGAAACAGGATGATCTTAAAAAATTCAAGGAAAAATTCCTTGAAAACTTTAATTCGGCTGTTACTGAGAATGCCCTGAAGTGGGCTATCATGGAGCCTCGAAAGGATCAGGAGAATTTCGCAGTTATAGATTCAATCTTAAGTTTTACGGAAAGAAACAACATTCCTCTGCGTGGACATAATTTATTCTGGGGGATCTTAAAATCTCCCAACACTGGTCAGACCTACATACAATCATGGGTTACTGAATTGGATGATAATGAATTAAGGCAAAGGATACAAAGCAAATGGCTGAGTGGGCACTCAGGGGAGATCCTGATGCAAAACTATATTTAAATGACTATGATGTTCTAACCTCCGACTCTCCTTTGGGTATTGGTCTGCCCGAGTATATGGCACATATCCGCAACTTACTAAAGCAGGGGGTCCCCATAGCAGGAATAAAAGGATTATTCACATTACCAGCTTTTTACGGGAAATATAAAGTAACAGTCAATGGCATTTCAAAAGAGGTGGACCTGACTAAGCGGGAAGGCCGGGTAGTTGTTGATTTCCGAAAATAGAATCAATTCTTCACAAATCTGCGATATTGTAAATACCAGTAATACAGTTATTTGAAAAAACCTGTAAAAATTGGTACGGCATTTGATATTTATAAGCTGAAGAGCTGATTCTTCTAACACTTAAGAAAATGAAAAAGTTAATAACCACATCGATTCTCGCAGTCCTGGTCTCATTTGCGACCACAGTTTTTTCTCAGGATTATCCTGAAGAATATCTGGGACTGCCCGGAGACAACCTCAACCTGTATGCAGTGATGAAACTGTTCCAGGAATCAGAAACTCTTGAGGGTTTCGAAAGAAGCCTGAATGACGAAAGCAACAGGATCAATAACCTGGATCTTAACGGTGATAACCTTATAGATTATATAACTGTTACAGATTATATTGACGGAAGCGTTCACACAATAGTATTAAGGGTCCCTCTCGACAGGAATGAGAGCCAGGATGTGGCTGTCTTTACAGTAGAAAAGTTTCGTAACGGCTCTGTAGAGATCCAGCTTATAGGCGACGAGGCATTATATGGTAAAAATTACATTATTGAACCCATATATGATGAGACTCCTAACCCTGGCTACATGGGCAACAGGGCAAATGTAACAAATGTTACAATTGTCAGGACCACCCCTTATCAGGTAGCCACCTGGCCGGTTGTAAGATTCATTTACATGCCCAATTACGTTGTATGGCGCTCTTCCTGGTACTGGGGTTACTACCCTCCTGTCTGGAGACCCTGGAGACCTTACTACTGGCACTA
>CAYNRI010000012.1:0-42390 GCA_964399575.1 uncultured Rikenellaceae bacterium | reverse complement strand
AGCAAACTCACAGCCAATAGCACCTGCTCCGACAACAAGCATAGATTTTGGTTGCACTGGCAGTGTCATTGCTTCCCTGTACCCTATGATCCTCTTACCGTCCTGCCTCAGGTTCGGAAGATCCCTGGAACTGGCCCCTGTGGCAAGTATAACATTCTTTGCAGAGTATACCTTCCGGTTACCATCCTGATCTGTCACCTCAACACTGCTACCACCTGCCAGACTGCCAACTCCTTTAAGGTGTGTTATCGCATTCTTTTTGAAAAGGAACTGTATCCCTTTACTCATTCCTTCCGCTACACCCCGGCTCCTTGCTATTATAGCCCCGAAATCAGGTTTTACTTCACCAGTTAATGATATGCCGTAATCTGAAGCATGATTCAGATAATCGAAGACCTGTGCACTTTTAAGCAGTGATTTGGTTGGAATGCATCCCCAGTTAAGACAGATACCTCCAAGCTCAGCTTTTTCTACTACTGCCACTTTCATCTTAAGCTGTGAAGCTCTTATTGCAGCCACATATCCGCCCGGGCCGCTACCGATAATTATAAGATCGTAATCCATTGCAATTCAATACTAATTGTTAATTGTTAATTGTTGATTGCTAATTGCTAATTGCTAATTGTTAATTGCTAATTGCTAATTGCTTTCCCCCTTTAATTATAAAGCTAAAGAATTTCGACATCACCCATAAAATTACAAGAGTAAAGATAATTGTCGCTCCTACAGGTATCCCCAGATAATAGGATATTATATATCCGGCAGCCGTTCCAATAAATCCGCTAAGGATCGACCAGATAATTATCCTTGAATAAACCCTTGTAAAGATCATTGCTATGTTTGGTGGTATTGTAAGCAGCGAAAGTACAAGCACCACCCCTGCCATCCTTATGTTGAGAACAATTGTGAGTGCAACAAGAGAAGTTGTTATATACTTGAACGTATTAACGTAGGATGAATATGTTCTTGCAAAAGACTCATCGTATGATATATAGAGCATCGTCCGGTAAAATACCGAAAAATATATTATCAGCAGCACCGACATTATCCCCAGGGCAATTATATCGGCATTTGTAACTGTTAGAATACTTCCAAAAAGGTAGCCTATCAGGTTCGGGGAATAGCCGGGTGTTAGGTAAATGAAGATAATACCTGTTGCCATTCCGAATGCCCACAGGATACCGATCGCAGAATCTTCTCTTATCTTCTGTCTCACTGACAGATATTCAACTCCAAGTGCTGACAGGATGCCGAAGAGAGCAGCTCCCAGCACCGGATTGATGCCAAGAAAATATCCGATCCCTATGCCTCCGAATGAAGCATGAGTTATGCCTCCGCTGAGGAAAACCATCCGCCTGCACACTATATAAGTACCTACAAGTCCGGCCGTAATACTCGCAAAGACCGCGCCAAGCAGCCCTTTTATAATGAATTCATATTGAAAAATACTAGTGTCCATCTGATCCGTGACTTCTCAGTACCGTGTGAGGCACCTCTCCGTGAGTTATTAACTGAATAGGACAACCATAAGCCAGTAATTGTTCGTTCGAGATCTCCGATGAAGGATGATAATTGAGATTCCTGTTTACACAGGCAAATGATTTTACATGTGACGATATCATCCCGATGTCGTGCGAGACCATCAGGATGGCCATTCTTTTGTTCAGTTCCTTCAGTTTCTCATAAAAATCGTTCTCAAATGTTGAGTCAACGAAATTTCCCGGCTCATCAAGAAGAAGCAATACCGGGTTCCCTATTATGGCCCGGCCAAGGAAGACACGCTGCAACTGTCCGCCTGAGACCTCATTGAGAGATGAACCGGCCACGGCTGTCAGGCCAAGTTCATCAATTACCTCAGAGGCCCTCTTCTTATCGGCAGCAGACATATATGTAATTATCTTCTTGCGGATCATCATACCTGAAAGGATCACATCGGCAACGCTCACAGGATAGTTATTATCACCTGTCGAGATCTGCGGAAGATATCCTATTGTGGTCTCGCTTATAAGATCGTTATTGAAGGTGAGACTGCCTGACGAGGGTTTAAGAAGCCCCAGTATTACCTTCAGCAGTGTGGTTTTGCCGCCACCGTTCGGACCGATCACCCCTATGAAATCATTTTCATTTACCCTGAAGTTAATATCCTGCAACACCACATTGTTCTCATATGATGCTGATAATGACTTCATTTCAAAAAGATACGACATTGAACTGACTTATTTTCCGCTTAATAAAAAACTCTCGTGAAGGGAATTGACAATATCAATTGTACTCTTCATCCACTCTTCCGAAAGAGGGTCGATCACTTTAAGGCCGGCTCCTATCTCACTTGCAATAACCCTTGCATTCTTATTATCAAATTCCTTCTGTACAAATATAATCCGGATATTTTCTTTGCGTGCAACATCAATAAGTTCTTTCATCCTGGAAGGAGGAGGCTCTTTTCCCTCATACTCTACAGCTATCTCCTTCAGGCCGTAGTCTCTTGCCAGATATGCCAGGTTAGGATGATATATCATGAATGCCCTGCCCTTAAAACCTGAAAGAAGCGAATCAGCTTTCTTCTCAGCTTTCACAATCTGCTCAAGCAAGCTGCTATATCCTGATTCGTATCTCTCTTTAGCTGATGGATTAAGGTTGCATAGCAGTTCATAAACTGATGATGCCACAACCTTTGCACAGCGGGGCGATACCCAAAAGTGAGGATCTGTTCCACCGGCATTCTCCCCGCGCCCGTGATGTTCATGCTCATCAGCAATGAGATCAACCTTATCCCCCGCCGATAGTTTTATCATATTCCTGTTGATCTCATAGAACCTGTCAAGCCATGTAAGCTCGAATCCAAGTGACCCATTACTAATGTATGCTTCGGATAAGCTCAGTTTTTTTATCTGGTCAGGGGCCGGTTCGTAAGTGTGTGGATCGGAACCTGCAGGGACCATAATATTAACAAGGAAATCATTACCGGCTATCTCTTCAACAAAATGCCTGAAAGGAGCTATACTGACTGTAATGATCCTTTCCCTGCTTACCCTGGGACTTGTATTGCAGGAAAAGAGAGCAGCAAAAGCCAGCAGGATGATCTTTCTTTTCATTTGTAAATATTTCCGGAGTGCATGCAAATTTAACATATAACATCACAAATGGTTTATCTCTTGCAGATAAATTAATATCTGCTATTTTTGATATATAATAATCCCGGCCTTCTTAATGAAAAATAAAGGTGAGATACTGGCGTCGGTTCTAAAAAGTTATGATGACTGTCTTTTTTTTCTTCATAATACAAAGGAACTCAGTGTTGTCGGGAAGATAATGAATGAGGGATTCATATTTGAGAACCAGCTGCTCCATTCCACTGACCAGGTCAATCCCAATCAGCCGATCGAGATAACCTACTTCCTTTTCCACAGAAAGGAATACGGACAATATACTGTGGTATTAGCAATTCCAAAAGATATCTACCGGATCTATTCAGACCTGTCAGACAGTAACAATACAGGTATTGAAGAGGTCATTACAACAACAGAACCTTATTTCAGCGACAATGATGAATTAATTTACATGGTATCTCCCAGGCATGTCCTTGGATACTTCGATACAATAACGTCAGAATTCATAAAGAACATTAACTGGGACCCTTCATTTAATAATTCAGCATACAGATCACCATCTAAACGCCGGGAAAAACCGGGCCGGCCAAAATAATTATAAACTCATACCTATGAAAAAGACCCTGATCACGATTATTCTGACCCTTTTAGGATCAGTCTTTCTTTTCTTTAATGAGCTATACAGCCAATACTCTGATTATCAGTCCCTGATACAGAAGACTGATATGCTGGCAAAGAAATATCCCTCTCTCTGCAATGTAAAAACTCTTGGGAAAACCGAAGGAGGAAGGGATATAAGAGTTCTTACGATTGGTACAGGGAAGAGGGATGAAAAACCCGCCATGGCTGTAATAGGAGGTATTGAAGGCAGTTATACAGCAGGGAGGGAAATAGTCTCAGGCTTTGCCGAATCCCTTCTTTCCAACTCCTCCTCTGAAGAGATCCGTGCACTGCTCGACAAAATTACTTTTTATATATTCCCGGATGTCAGCCCTGATGCCTCTGAACAATTCTTCAGGGGATTAAAATACGAGAGGAACATAAACAGCCGGCCGACAGATGATGACAGGGATTTCCTTGTTGATGAGGATCCCAGTGAGGACCTTAACAATGACGGGCTGATAACAATTATCAGGGTTTCAGATCCGGCTGGTTCCTGGATCGAATCTCCCGGCGATAACAGGGTAATGATCCCTGCCGACCTCTCAAAGGGACAGAAAGGATCGTTCCGGGTCTTTACGGAAGGTACTGATAATGATAAGGACGATCTTTTCAATGAGGATGGACAGGGAGGAGTGAACCTGAACAGGAATCTTACTTACAACTATGAGGAATTCGGTGCAAATGCCGGCCTTCATCCGGTATCGGAACCTGAAAGCAAGGCTCTTCTTGATTTTCTGTTTGATAATTTCAATATATATGCCACTATCGCTTTCGGGCCCCAGGATAATCTGGCACAACCTATGAAATCCACCTCCCGCCCGGAAAATGAAGCTGCATCTTCCGGTAGCCAGGAACGGGCTCAGGGAAGGGACAGGAACAGGAGGATAGTATCAATCCTCAGATCTGATGAGACAATCAATAAACTGGTCTCTGAAAAATACATTGAGATAACAGGGATCAAAGGTGCGCCTGTTCTGAAAAATTCTCCCGGGAATTTCATGGAATGGGCTTATTATCATTACGGGCGATACAGTTTCAGCACCCCGGGCTGGTGGTTCCCTGCCGAAAAAGATATTAACCCTGAGATCTCTTTCCTGAAATTCGCTGAAGAGAATAAAATAAATGACGTGTTTGTTCCATGGACTGAGATAAAACATCCGGATTTCCCCGGAAAAAAGACCGAAGTTGGAGGTGTAAAGCCATTCGTCATGATCAATCCTCCTGCAGAACAACTTGGCGGGCTTATCGAAAAACACTACAAATTCATAACAACTGTTGCAGCTATGCATCCTGAACTTGAGTTCCTTGATGTGGCAGTTGAGAATAAAGGTGATAACATTTTCCGCTTAAGCCTGAAGATCCATAACAAAGGGATCTTTGCGACATGCACAGAGGCAGGTGAACCAAATATATGGACAAGGCTGATGCGCCTCAGTCTTGAAACGAACAAGAACCAGGAATTCCTCAGCGGACAGCGGGTGCAAAGGATCCCGAGGCTTGAAGGTGGCGCTTCAACAGAGTTCAGCTGGCTTATAATGGGAAAAGGCACTGTTAAAATTAGCGCCGGAGCAGTCAACACCGGTATTGTAAATACATCTGTGGAACTAAGGTAGTAAAATCACTCAAAGCAAATTATCATGAAAAAATCAGTTGCTGTCTATATAACAACACTCTTGCTCCTGCTGCTTATAAAGCTTCCTCTGAGATCTCAGAACCAGGAGCTTTTCTTTAAAGCCACCGGATCGCCCGCTAACCCTAAAGTCCAGGTATCATGGAACAAATATTATACCCCTGCAGGTGTTGAGGATTTCTGCAAAAAGCTTGCAGACGCGCACCCCGGACTGGTTACACTAACAGCTATAGGAAAATCATATCAGGGACGTAACATTTATGCACTTACGGTCTCAGATAAATCGGCAGGGGATCCCGACAGGAAGCCAGCTTTCTGGATAGACGGGAACATCCATTCAATTGAATTGCAGGGAACTGAAATGGCTATGTACACGGCATGGTATCTGTGTGAAATGTGGGCAGACAATCCGTATATTAAGCAGCTCCTTGCTGATAAAACATTTTACATAACCCCCACAATCAATCCTGATTCAAGAGAGTATTTTACTTCTGTTGGAGTACCCCCGCGATCAGGGCTGATGCCATATGATACCGACCGTGACGGATTTTGGGATGAAGACGGGAATGATGATCTCAACGGCGACAAGAATATCAGCCAGATGAGGAGGAAGAATCCTGACGGACAGTATAAAACAGATCCTGATGATCCGAGACGGATGATCCGTGTCAAACCAGGAGAAAAAGGGGAATATGAACTTCTTGGATCTGAAGGGATTGATAATGATGGTGATGGGATGGTCAATGAAGATGGTCCCGGTGGATATGACGGGAACCGCGACTGGGGCTTTAACTGGGAACCCGCCTATGTTCAGAGCGGGGCACATAAATACCCTTTCACTCAACCCGAGAATAAGGCAGTACGTGATTTTATTGTGAATCACAGGAATATAACAGGTGCTCAATCATTTCATAATTCCGGCGGTCTGATACTGAGAGGCCCCTCGATTGAAGGAGGAGGAGCGGAAGCGTACAGCCGTGCCGATGATGAGGTTATCAATGCAATTGGAAAGAAAGGAGAGGAGATGATACCAGGTTATAAACTGATTACAATATGGAAAGACATGTACACCGTATACGGGGGTGAGCTTGACTGGTGGCATGGCGCAATGGGATGTTTCGTATGGTCAAACGAGCTGTGGAACAGCTACCTTATGTTCTACGATACGACAAACACTGACGAGTATGAGTTTGACAGGCTGCTGCTCTTTGAAGACTCTTTCATACCGTGGCAGAAGATCATGCACCCTGTTTACGGAGAAGTGGAACTGGGCGGTTTCAGCAAGAGCTTCGGCCGGCTGCATCCCGGATTCCTGCTGGAATCAGATGCTCACCGTAATGCTGCATTCTGCATATATAATGCCTATCATTTACCGAAACTGGAAATAAGAGATGTCAAGGTCAAAAAATTAGACGGGGGACTAAGGGAAATAACAGCAACCGTGGAGAATAAAAGGATGCTGCCAACTCATTCTGCCACCAACCTGAAATTTAGGATCGACCCTCCCGATTACGTAATTCTTGAAGGAGGGAATGTGCTTGCAGGCATGATAGTTGAAAACGCCGACCTGAATATTACGAGGGAGCAGAAAAAAGATCCCCGGAGAATGAAGATAACAAATATCCCTGGTTATCAGAAGGTTAATCTGAAGTGGATAGTGAAAGGCGGCAGTAAATTCACTGTAAGGGTTGAGAGTGTCAAGGGAGGCAACATATCGGTGCAGACAGAATAAAAAATGAGGCCGGGACCCCACGCTCCGGCCTCATTAACAAGGAATGAAAACAAACCACTACTATTTTACTAACCAGCCTGAAGTGATATTCTGAAATAACCTGTTGCTTTTGAAGCCTTAATCTCGAATTTCCATTCACCAACCTTGTCCTTGTTCTCTGTATCCGAGATGTTGAATGATTTTCTCCAGTTAAGGTTGCCGAATTCATCGATAACTATATCTGCATATGTCTTTCCGCCTGGCATCATTATCCTGATCCGTATATCGCCTGCATTACAGTCACCGAATACAGCCATAGTAACATTTCTCACCGATTCATCAACATCAAATATATATTCTCTCGAGAAAGAATTCTCACGAACAGATTTCGTAAAATCCCATGAAGTCCTCTGAGAATTCGCATCATACTGACGCCAGAAATCGTAGCCAGGTCCCATTGAGAAAGGATCTCCCGCATTTACTGGTCTGTTCCTTGACCAGTCACCGAAAAATTTATTTAAGTCTTTGAAAGATTCAGGATCTTCAATCTTGATTTTCATTTCACGCATTATTTCCTGCATTTTTTCAGCCTGCTCCTTCCCAAAGAGCTGTTCAAGATACTTCTGAGCTTCCTTATTAGCTGCCTCTTTGTCGGCCATTGCTTTTTTCTTCTCAATAATGGCCTCCTGCATCCTTAATTCCCTTTCTTTTTCTTCCTTTGTCCTTTCCTGGGCATTTATCACAGGAACACATATGAAGAGAAAGGTAAAGATTGCAATTGCTGATATTATGATTCCCCTTTTCATTGCTGCCTTTTTTAATTATCCTGATTCAAAGTTAATGCCGTTTATCCCGTCCTATTGTTAACGCCGGGTTAACGTTAGGTTAATGTTTAAAAACAGTTCCCTTTCCTTAAGGAAAAAGTTAATACATTTGAGAAGAAAACAGCTGCTTATGAATAAGAAGAATTCGGTCCTGGTGCTGGGCATTTTTTCAATAATAGTCCTTATCGCAGCACAGATAATAATTATAAGGGGAGTGTGGCAACAGAAAGATGAAATGCTTTCTCTCAGGTACAGATCAATATCCCAGGAAGCTGTAAGAACTCTTTTCGGAAGGAGAAGCACATACGACACTGTACGTTTCCTCCTCGACGACTATTCCAGGCTAGCCATACAAGAACTTGAAAATATTACTGATGAAAAGGCACTTGAAAAAAAGAAGAAAGAAATATTGGATTATTTTCTGTTTGCTCTTAACACCGAACAGGACCTCTCAACATACCTGTCCGACTATTTTAAACGGATGGGTTATGATGCTGATTTCAAACATCGCATCACAATAAATAATCTTGATCTTATAGCCCGCGATACTTTTAATATCTACCAGAATGATTTTTTTGCACGCGGCGGGTTCAGAGGACGAATGACGGAAGAACCTGTTGAGAGCGGTTCAAAATCGAGCATAATGGTATACCGCGATATTCTTGTAGACAATTTCTATGCCCTGTTCTTCGAATATTACATTGATTTCTCTGATAAGAGCAGGCTAATACTGCGCGAAACAGCTGCTTCCCTTGCTACAAGCATCTTCAGCATACTTGTTGTAATAATAATCTTCCTTATTACCTACCGTAACCTTATGGAGGAGAAACGTTTGTCGAACCTGAAGACCGATTTCATCAACAACATGACGCATGAGCTCAAAACACCTCTTGCGACAATTACTGTGGCCGGTAAAACACTCGAGATGGACAAGATAAGAAAGGATGATTCCAAGATACTGGAGACTGCAAGGCTTATTGGCAAACAGAGTGTCCATCTTAACCAGCTTATAAACATGATACTTGAGATAAGCATGTGGGAGAGGACACAATTCGAACTTGACAAAAAGAAGACCGATATCGAAGAGACGATGAATGATATTGTATTATGCTTCAGAACTGGTGCCGGTAACCTGGCTGCAATTACCGAGAAATACGATCTCAACGGCATAAAGGCCAATATCGACGTTGTGTATTTTACAACGATGATAAATAACCTTCTCTCAAACGCAGTCAAGTACAGCGATAAAGCTCCGGTTATAAATATCGAAGGATCTGTCAATGACAACTTTGTATCCGTCAGTATAGCCGATAACGGGATAGGGATCAGCAAGAGTGACCAAAAGCATGTTTTTGACAAGTTCTACCGGGCTTCATCAGGAAATATCCACAAATATAAAGGCCTTGGCCTTGGGCTTTACTATGTTAAGAAGATTGCCACAGCCCATGGCGGTGATGTGACTTTGTCAAGTAAACCGGGACAAGGTAGTATCTTTACAATAACTTTACCACTTTAAACAGAACCAGTCATGAAAGTATTGTTAGCTGAAGACGACAGGGATTTCGGGAATATCCTTTCTCAGTATGTAACGATAAACGGATTTGATGTATCACTTGCAAGGGATGGTAAGGAAGCATGGGAATCATTTTCGAAAGAGAAACCGGATATCTGTGTTCTCGATGTTATGATGCCGGAAATGGACGGATTCACACTTGGTGAGAAGATCAAAGAAGCTCAGCCGGATATGCCTCTGCTCTTCCTGACAGCAAAAAGCCTGAAGGAAGATATTGTCAGGGGACTCAAGATCGGAGCTGATGACTATATCACAAAACCATTTGATCCTGAAGTCCTTATTCTTAAAATTAATAATATTCTCAAGAGAGCCTATTCTTCTGCAAATGATGAATACAAAATATCAAAAACCCTTCTGAATTTCAACAGTCTTGAGCTTAGCAGCGGCAACACAACTGAAAAACTCACGCTGAAAGAAGCTCAGCTCCTGAAATATTTCATAATTAATAAGAACAAAGTCCTCGCCAGGGAAGATATTCTCACTGAAATATGGGGAGAAGATGATTATTTCCTGGGCCGG
The DNA here is from genome assembly GCA_964399575.1 of uncultured Rikenellaceae bacterium. Lineage (GTDB taxonomy): Bacteria > Bacteroidota > Bacteroidia > Bacteroidales > VadinHA17 > LD21. The sequence continues at coordinate 32,360 of CAYNRI010000012.1, read as the reverse complement.
AGCATGGATGTATTCATAAGCCGGTTAAGGAAATACATTTCAGAGGATAAGAATATTGATATCCGCACAGTAAGGGGAACAGGTTTTATCCTTGAGGAGTCAGACAGAACGGAATCCTGAAAAAACCCTATTGCCCAAGCACCTCATTCACTTTATTTAAAAGTGCGTCACCTCTAAGGTTTTTTGCAATAATTGTACCTGATTCATCCAGAAGGAAATTTGCCGGTATTGCTCTTACTGAATAAAGCCTCGCGGCTGAATTATTCCAGTACTGAAGGTCCGATACATGCGTCCATGTGAGTTTATCATCAGCTATAGCTTTTAACCAGGTATCTTTCTCCTGATCGAGGGAAACACCGAAAATATCAAAACCCTTTTTATTAAACTGGTTATAGATCTTTACAAGATTCGGATTTTCGATCCTGCATGGGTTACACCATCCTGCCCAGAAATCTACAAGAAGAAGCTTAGATCCGATTTTTGAGGAAAGAGAAACAGGATTTCCTTTAGCATCGTTCATTGTAAAATCCGGAGCTTTCTGTCCGATCGACACAGCTTTCATTGCTTCAGCCATGGCATTAAGCTCTTTTACAACCGGCAGCTTTGCCATACTGGTGTCCATAGCACTTAGTACATCAGCAATTTCGTTTCCTTCCATATAATATGATATGCTCCTTAGAACTGCAGGGGCAACATAGGAAGCAGGGTTGTTTTTAACGAAATCTTTCTGCATAATTATCATTTTATCTTCCAGATCAGCGATATCTTTTTCAAGTTGCGCAATTTTGGTCTCGTCATTTGATTGTCTTGCGATCTGATATTCACTGTTGATTTTCATCGCCTGTTCATTAAATCCCTTGTTTGCATCGATAAGGGATTGATATTCATCCTGTGTCTTTGATCCGGATATCTTTGAAACTTCCAGAGAATCAATATTCCCTGTCAGGGTTATCTGTGTGTTCTCCAGATAGAAATTTATCCTTACACCTTTATCCATTGCAATAAGCTGAACAAGATCAGGATAATCGATGACACCTTTCATTTTGAATGAGCCCTTTTCTGAAACTGCTGAATCAATAGGTATGATCTGTCCATCAACAACCCTCTGCAAATAGAACAATTCCTGATCTGATCCCTCGATATCACCCTTGATAACATACCCTGGTTCAGATGAGCAGGCACCAATCACTGTTGCCAGTATTAACGGGTAGAATAATCTTTTCATTTAATTTACTTTATTTAAATATCTGGTTATTAATAATTCAAGTGGTCAAAGATATTAATATTTGGATTACATCTTATCTGTTTCTGAATTTATCTATAAGTTCAGATGCTGCCTTGTAAGGAGTAATTACCCCCTCATATACCTTTCTTTCAATATTTTCTTTTAAAGCACTGATTTTTTTATCGTTATAAAAAGAATCATGCAGATAACCCGAAATGGCATCATACAATCCTGTAACTGACTGCTCCCTCCTCCGTTCCCTGAAATAACCGTTCTCCCTTGTATGTGAAATATGCTTTGTAATAGTGTCCCAGAGTTCTGCTATCCCTTTGTTTTCGAGAGCTGAACAGGTAAATGCTCCCGGCCGTATCCCGGACTCGGGCAGGGGAAATAGCATAAGGGTGTTGCTGAATAATTCCCTTGTTCTTTCAGCCTGATTTAAATTACTACCGTCAGCCTTTGTTATCACGACAGCATCGGCCATCTCCATAATGCCCCTCTTTATTCCCTGGAGTTCATCTCCCGCACCTGCCAGCATAAGCAGCAGAAAAAAATCAACAATAGAATTTACTGTTGTCTCACTTTGGCCAACCCCTGTTGTTTCGACAATTATTGTATCAAAACCTGAAGCTTCACAAAGTATTATTACTTCTCTTGTCCGTCTTGCCACTCCACCCGTTATCCCGGCAGAGGGGGACGGTCTGATGAATGCAGATGGGTGCCCGCTCAGTTCTTCCATACGCGTTTTATCGCCCAGAATGCTTCCTTTTGTCCTGGCGCTGCTCGGATCGATTGTCAGCACAGAAAGTTTCCTTCCGGTTCTGACTATGAATAATCCAAATGACTCAATGAAAGTACTTTTACCAACACCCGGCGAGCCTGTCACTCCTATCCGGATTGAATTTCCGCTATAGGGCAGGCATCGTTCAATAACTTCACTGATCTCATCCCGGTGATCATGTAATGAACTCTCAACAAGAGTTATTGCCTTGCTCAGGATTGTTCTGTCACCCGATAAAATTCCGGACACATAATAATCAACCGAGAACTCTTTAACCCTTTTGCCTTTTCTTATGTTCAAAACTTCAGGATTGACGGAGGGTGGCTTGATTGTACCTTTTGCGACCTGCACTGCGCTTTTGTATTTTTTACCCCTTATCATCCCAATGCCGGATATAATGTAAAGATAACAAAAAGACGATGTCTTAGAAGTTTCTCAGACATCGTCTTAGTAATATTTACTGTAATTCTTACCTGGCAGAGGCAAGCTGTTCAACTTCAGCATTCAGCATCAGTACAACTTCCGAATTCTTCGGATCGTTAGTATAGACATAGATTGCTTTTGTTACCCTGCCTTTATAAGTACCTGAATTAAAAACTGCCTTGATGGAGCTAGACTGTCCCGGTTTGATACCCGATCCCTGCTGAGTCTGCATTATTGCAGTGCAACCGCAAGTCGATCTTACATGCCTTATTACAAGATCACTCTTCCCCGTATTGGTGAATTTAAACTCGACCTCTTTCTCAGTGGAACCCGGGATCTTGCCCAGATCGAAAGTAGTTGAAGCCAGTTTGAAGACTGGTGCCTTCTCCAGGTCTTCTTTTGAAAGCTTAGAGAAATCCTCAACAAGATTTGCTGAAATATAATAATATGAAGTATTCTGAACAACTCCGTTCAGTGCAACTTTAACCATGTCGCTTACGTTACCCCAGGCGTTATTTTTCGTTGCATCATAGGTTCCTTCAATAATCCCTTTCTGACCGGGTTTTAGTGTCTCGGGATTTGCCTTGAGAGTAAGATGGGCAGGAAGCATTTCAAAAGTGATTCTGACAGGCTTTGCTGAGGTATTCATTATTGGCATAACCCTTATCTTCTTTTCAGTCTTCTTTACATTTGTAAAAGCCAGATGATTACTCTCAAACCTTACAGCTTTGGCTGAATCAACAGGGTAGGTAAACAACTCCTCAACAGTTTTCTCGCGGGGAACGACCTCTCCCTTTATTACAAGCACGGCAACCTCAGGTTTTGCATTTGTGTAAACAGTCAGTGTTTTGTTAAATGCGCCTGGTCTGTCTTTCGGATCATAGATAGCTTTGATCTTCCCTTCTTTTCCGGGAGCAATTGGTTGCCTTGTCCATTCCGGTGTTGTACACCCGCAGGACGCTACTATGTTTTGAATAACAAGTGGTGTATTGCCGGAATTAGTTACAATGAAATCATACGCCTGCCGCCCTGCTTCTTCCTTGAACTTGCCAAAATCATGACTTGGCTCTGAAAGCTTCATCAACGGTTGGGCTGCCAAAGATACACTAACAATAATTATGGAACAGATTAGAAATATTTTTTTCATAATAAAATATAATTATTTGATGTTATTTTAATTCATTTTCTGAAAGCCCTGATATATTATTAACGTAAGCAATCTTAAAATGGTTGCATCAAACAGAACAAAAATCAGACCGGTTTAAAAAAAAATTCCAAGCTGAACAAAAATAATAAAGTTTTATCGTTTTAATAATATAAAATATAATATCATTAGTTTTGTTTCATAAAATGTGCGTGTTGGAACAGAATTTGCGGATAATAAACAATCAAAATTCCAGGAAGGATATCAAAATGAGGCATGCCCGCTTTCTGATAATCATTGCTTTAGCGTGCTTTTCTTTTATAAACGCTGACGCTCAGTTCTATAACGGACATCAAATGACCTTTGGTAAAAACAGGGTCCAGTATTATGATTATTACTGGTCATACTACAGGTTTGATGATTTTGATTGTTATTTTAATGAATACGGCCGCGATCTGGCTGAATTCACAGCTGATTATGCCACAAAAAAGCTTGAGGAAATAGAGGATTTCTTCGACTATTCTCTTGAAAAAAGGCTCATTTTTATAATTTACAATAAGAATGCCGAGTTCAAACAGTCAAATATCAATCTTGTCACTTTTGACGAAGAAAGCTATAATACAGGAGGTTACAGCCGGCTGATAACAAATAAGGTAATGCTGTATTATGAAAATGACCATGTTGAATTCCAGAAGCAGATAGCTTCTGCAATTGCCGAAGTGATAATCAATGAAATGCTTTACGATGCAGAGGTCAAAGACAGGATCCCCAGCTCTTCAATGATAAATATGCCGGACTGGTATCTTAAAGGACTTATAAATTATGTTGCATGGGGTTGGGATGACGAAGCTGAAAACAGGGTAAAGGATGGTATCATGTCGGGAGAATACAGGAACATTAATCATCTTGAATACGAAAATGCAATCTTTGCCGGTCAGTCTTTCTGGAGATTCCTCGGAAAAGAATATGGTGACGCCCTGATACCGAACATAATTTACCTTACAAAGGTCTACAAAAAGATAGATGATGGTATTCTGTATGTAGTAGGAAAAAAACTGAAAGAACTTCTTGTTGAATGGCAGGCCTTCTATAAAAATGAATATGCAGATGACAGGGACCTGCCCGGAGAAGACGGGAACGAAATACGCAGATCAAAGAAAGACCAGATCTATCAGCAGGTCAAGATATCTCCTGATGGAGCTTATATTTCATATGTCACAAACGATCTTGGAAGGAAAAAGATCTGGCTTTACAATCAGGCTACAGGAAAACACAAGGTGATTTTCCGGGCTGAACCGAAATACAATTACGTAAGCGATAAGACTTATCCCGTTATGGCATGGCATCCTTCGGGAAGAATACTTACTTTCATAAATGAAGAAAAAGCAGGCCTCGTTATGTATTTCTACAGGGCAGAAGAAAGGTCTACTGAGAAAAGGAACCTTCTTTATTTTGATAAAGTCCTCGATTTCTCTTATTCGCCGGAAGGATCATCACTTGTTCTGTCGGCTGTCAAGGATGGCCTCACCGATCTTTATATCCACACTATTGCCTCAGGGACCAATGAACAGATCACCAGGGACATAGCGGATGATCTTAATCCTTCTTTCCTGAATAACTCACCTGCCGAGATTATTTTCACATCAAACAGGTTATCCGATACTCTGACAAACAGCGGAGATCCTTTTGAAAAACTGGGTATGACCTTCGATCTTTTTAAATACGATATTACAGGAAAAACAAATCTGCTCACAAGACTTACTGAAGGCAGATATACCGACCGCTACTCCCCTGCCGGATCAATCCGTAACAACATTACATATATCGGGAACACCGACGGAGTTATTAACCGTTACAGTGCCAGGTTTGACAGTACAATTGCATTCATTGATACGACAACACATTACAGATACTTCCTGACATCAACTCCAATTACAGCATATGACAGGAACATACTTGATCAGGCTGTTGCAAATAACAGTGATGATTACGGAGAGGTATTGTTCAATAAGGGCAGATATACACTCAGGAAAGGGAAACTGGGCAGCACGAAGCCCTCTTCGCAGAAGGATATCACTATCAGTAATTTCCGGAAGGAAAGAAACATCTTATTTCATAAAGCAGATAGCGTTGAGCAGCTAAGGCAATGGCTCGTTGCTGAAGATAAAAGAAGAAGAGACACTCTTACAAAACCCTATTACGAGTATTTTATCAAGGAGGAACCAATTGATATCAGGCACTATATTTTTGAAAAGGAAAAACAGAATTATTATGAACAATTATGGCGGAAGGACTACATGAATATTGACCTTGACACCGGGGTCTTAACCATGCCGCAAATGAGGATCTATGAAACCTCTTTCTATAATAACTATATAGCCAATCAGGTCGATTTCACCTTTCTTAACAATTCTTACCAGGTTTACAGCGATGGTGCTTCCTATTACAACCCCGGAATGAATATCCTGTCAAGGTTCGGTATAATAGACCTCTTTGAAGATTACAGGATTACGGGAGGATTCCGCTTCGCAGGAAATTTCGACAGCAATGAATATCTTGTTAGTGTCGAAAGCCTTAAAGGAAAATTTGACAAACAGCTTATCTTCTACAGGCAGGCATACGAAAGTTCATCAGGTGATTCCCTGGTAAAATCACATACTCATAACGTCTACCTTACTTTATCAAAGCCCTTTACACCTGTCTTTGCACTCAAGGGCACACTGGCATACAGATATGACAGGCACGTGTTCGTACCAATTGACATGACAACACTTATGAGCGAGAATCTGTCCCGCCACTGGGTAAGTTTTAAAGGTGAGATAATATATGACAATACCCGCAAAAGGATCGTAAATATATACTATGGGACCAGATTCAAGATCTTCGGGGAGTATTATAAGAAGTTATCTTCAGGTAAGTCTGATATGATAGTTCTTGGTGTTGATTTCAGAAAATATACAAAGATCCACCGTGAGCTGATCTGGGCGAACCGTTTTGCTGCAAGCACTTCATACGGACCGACAAAGCTGCTTTACTATCTCGGAGGAGTTGATAACTGGATGGGCTATCTGTTCAACCCCGGCGGAATGTTCGACACAACAATACCTGTTAGCCCGGGTGTAAACTACGGGTTCCAGACCACAGCTACAAATCTCCGAGGATTTATACAGAATGCAAGGAACGGTACAAGTTTCGCTTTAATAAACAGTGAGATAAGGTGGCCTTTTGTAAGGTATTTTGCAGGTCATCCCCTGCGATCAAATTTCCTTAACAGCCTTCAGATAGTTGGTTTCGGTGACATCGGAACAGCATGGAGCGGGAAATACCCATGGTCAGGGGATAATGCCTATGATACTGAAATAATAAAAAACGGACCTGTGACAGTTACGCTTGAATCCAACAGAAAGCCTGTGATTACAGGATTCGGAGCCGGATTAAGAGCCCAGCTTGCAGGTTACTTTATCAGGGCCGACTGGGCATGGGGAATAGAAGATCATTACGTACTGCCAAGAGTCTTCTACCTCTCATTCAGCCTTGACTTCTAGGAGAAATTTTTTTCCTATTCCGTTTAATCGTCAGATATAAATGCGGCATAATAATTGTACATGATAACTGATATTTTTTAATTTGGAATTTTTAGATAAATTTGTCCGATTAACGAAATTTAATTACTTAAAAACAATAGAAATGGCTTACAAAATTGGTGAAGATTGTACTGCTTGCGGAACATGCATTGATGAATGTCCTGTTGAAGCAATATCAGAAGGAGATATCTACAAAATCAATCCGGATATTTGCACCGACTGTGGAGCATGTGCAGATGTATGCCCTGTAGAGGCAATACATCCTGAATAATATTTGTTTAGAAAAAGGAAAGGGTGTCTCAAAAGCCAACAAAATTACCCCCTGCCCCCTAAAGGGGGTTCTCTAAAAAACTGAATATCAGAAAGTCCCCTTCAGGAGATTTAGGGGTAGGTAAAGAAAAGCAGGCTTTTAAGACACCCTTTCTTTTTTTTAATATCCCTCAGTTTTACTTTGGATTATATCTTGCTTTACCCAGAAGAGCCTGTATATCCTTTTCGTTCATCAGATCTTCAAGGGTTACTTCCCGGTTGTTGTTCATATAACTCTCAACAATCCTGAAACCTAACCATAAAGCAGCCTGACCTGGTGATTCATTTGTAAAAAAACTTGTAAAAGGTGCCTCCCCTGTCAGCTTTCTTATTGTCATCTGATCGCTGTTGAAAAGCAGATCCTGTTCAACAAGATACTGCCACATCTGACCCTCATTATTAATGCAGAACTGCATCTGGGCTGCGGTGAATCCAAACAATAATGTATCAGCCAGTTCAGGGAGCATGCACCGCTCAAAGTATTTCAACTTGCCTTCATGTACCATCTCTGTCATTACATTGCCGGCCGGATATTCCATTTCTTCAATATCCCATATTGTTTTTCCCCAGGCATAAATGCAATCAGGGACAATATTGTATGAATTCATCCTGATTGTAATATACCTGTATATATTGAGCATCTTGTAATATTCGGAATCCCGGCCGAGGTACCTGTCAAGGCTGATCCCAATAACAGAATCCTGCATTATTATCATGCTGTTATTAAAACCTGTAATACAAGTATAAATATCTGGTATCTTCCTTCCCGGGAAATACCACCTGTAGTAACTGAAAGCCTCTTCCAGATCTTCTTCAAGAAAAGAGATATTATCATATTCACTGCTTACTACCGAATAGACTTCGTTGTTAAGCTTATCTGTGCAGAAACTGATGAGTATTTCATTGAACAAAGGATCGCTCATCTCTCCTGCATTTATGACATAACCAAATAATTGAAGGAAGCCCTTGTATTTCTCCTGTATGACGGGAAGTTCCCGGGGTAGTTCTGAAGGATCAGCAAGAAAGAGATCCTGTTCAAGTCTTTTGATCTCAAGATCCACGGAAACAGATGAAATATCAACCCTGTAGGGATTTTTTCTGCATGATACCAACCATGAGACTGCTGATATCAATGCTAAAAGGAAAAGAATGCGAACCCTCATTTAAACTGTTTTAAAGTCCGAAATATAAAACTTTTCAACGGTTGACAAGTATCATAACGGTGCAATCACTTCCATTATTATTTGTTAATTTCGCAGAACACACAGAATTTATTCCGAATATTGCCGTTTTAGAACCATTTAAGTCCAAACAATATATCTTCAAGGGAAAATGGGACAAAAATTAAAGAACCTGTCTGATCTTATAAAGTTAGTTGCATGTGCACTCCTCCTGTCAGCAAGTACCCTGGCATACAGTCAACCTGGTGGCCGTCCGGGAGGACATTTCGGACTTCCGCCTTTAATAAGCTTTGGAGTTCATCTCGATCCTGTAATAAGCTGGTTCTCAACCGATGTAAGTACCATCAAAAATGAAGGTGCAAGGCCGGGTTTTAATTTCGGGATCTCATACAACCAGTATTTCGGACCAAACTATTCATTCTCAACCGGATTGAACCTCATCAAGACAGGAGGCAGACTTGTCAGTAAATCTCTTACTCACTTCGAGCTTATTAAACACCCTGACAAAATGGTCGATGTTGATTCCGGCGAATCAATAGTCTACAGAATACAGTATCTTTCTGTTCCCCTTGGATTAAAACTTCAGACAAACCAGATAGGCTATTACACTTTCTTTGCAGATCTGGGCCTTGATCCGAAGATCCTGGTTGGTGGTAAAGCTGATATACCATCCCTTGATATCAAAGGAGAAAAAGCTACAACTGAATTGAAAAAGATCAATATGTCGTACCATATTATGGCTGGACTGGAATATGGTCTTGGAGGAAATACAGCAGCGGTACTGGGACTTGGCTTTGAGAATAATTTCCTCGACATAACAAAAGATCTAGGGGATCAGCCAGTTGATAAAGTATCCCATAAACTGCTATCATTCCGGTTCGGAGTTATCTTCTGATCAGATGTGAAATGAAAATAACAATTGCTCAGCTAAATTATCATATCGGGAACTTTGAAGGGAACAAAGCTCTCATCATTAATGCAATAAGGAAAGCAAAAGCTGCCCAAGCCGATCTCGTTATTTTCTCTGAATTAAGTATCCCCGGTTATCCGCCGCTGGATCTTCTCGACAGACAGGAATTCATTGAAAAGTGCAACAGGACAGTTGCCGAGATAGCAGAACAGTGTTACGGAATAACTGCTATTGTGGGATCTCCCACTATCAACACTAATCCTGAAGGAAAGAAACTTTATAATTCGGCTCTTGCCCTTTCAGAAGGAAAAATTATTTTTTCAGCAAGCAAAGCCCTTCTTCCCACCTATGATATTTTTGATGAATACAGATATTTCGAGCCTCAGAACAAGTTTTCAGTTTTCAGGTTCGGGAACCTGAAACTGGCGATAACAATCTGTGAGGATCTGTGGGACGAGCAGTCTTTTGATAATGAATTTGAAAAAAAGAGACTGTATACAATCTCCCCGATGGATGAGCTTGCAAAGCAACAACCAGACCTGATAGTGAATATGTCTGCCTCACCTTTCGCATACAGAAAGACCAGTGCAAAGGCTGAGATATTTTTAAACAAAGCCCGTAAACATAATATCCCTCTGATTACTGTTAACCAGACCGGAGCAAATACAGAACTTATCTTCGACGGGGCATCCAAGATAATAAACAATAAAGGAGAGATAATCCGTCAGCTTCCATTCTTCGATGAGGCAGTTGAAACATTCACTGTTGAGGAAATAATTGAAGGTCGTGTAAAACAAAAAGCTGAGGAGAGGGATCCATACGAACTTATCCATAAAGCCCTGATAACAGGGATCCGCGATTACTTCAGGAAGTCCGGTCTGGCAGATTGCATAATTGGCCTGTCGGGCGGCATCGACTCTGCCTTGTGTCTCTGCCTGGCTGTAGATGCTCTTGGCAAAGAACATGTAAGGGCTCTTATGATGCCATCGAGGTATTCATCTGAAAACTCAGTTGAAGATGCAGTTAAACTGGCAAATAGACTCGGGGTAAGCTATGATGTAATTAGTATCGAAAAACCTTTCAGGGCCTTTGAAGAAGAACTGGCTCCTCTTTTTTCAGGGAGATCCTGTGACGTCACTGAAGAAAATATCCAGGCAAGGATCAGAGCTGTTCTCCTCATGGCCTTTTCTAATAAATTCGGTTGTATACTCCTTAATACATCAAATAAAAGTGAAGCTGCTGTCGGTTATGGGACCCTTTACGGAGACATGGCCGGAGGCTTATCTGTCATTGGCGACGTATATAAAACTGATATCTATAAGCTGGCAGTCCATATAAACAGGAAAAAGGAAATAATTCCAATTAGCATAATCAATAAGCTCCCCTCTGCCGAGCTGAGGCCAGACCAACTCGATACCGACTCTTTGCCCGATTACCCTGTCCTTGATTCTATTCTCTACCAGTATATTGAATTGCAGAAACCTGCTGAAAGGATCAGTGGAGAGGGTATTGACCCTGAAACAGTCAAAAAAGTGATAGGTATGATCAACTTTAATGAATTCAAGAGATATCAGTCTGCTCCGGTACTCAGGATATCTTCGAAAGCTTTCGGAGCCGGAAGGAAAATGCCTCTTGTGGCTAAATACTGATCACTCGCGGTAAAACACTCTTTTTACCCTGGGGGGAATGGAGGTAAGTATCTCGTAAGGAATTGTGCGGCAGATTGCTGCAATCTCATCAATACTTATATTATCACCGAAAATCTCAGCCTCATCATCAATTGATGCATCAATTCCGCTGATATCAGCCATACACATGTCCATACATATATTGCCAATTATCGGCACTCTGCTATTCCTTATAAGAAGCTCCCCCTTCCTGTTACCAAGAATCCTGTTAAGCCCGTCAGCGTAGCCTGCCGGAAGAATAGCTATTGTTCTCTCCTGTTCTGATATATCTGCACAACCATAACCGACAGGTTCTCCGGCATTTATCTTCTTGATCTGGGAGATTCTTGTTTTGAAACGTCCGGCCGGTTTCAGGTTAAGGCCGGGTAAGTTGCCGATCCCGTAAATGCCAATTCCCGGCCTGACCATATCAAAATGATATTGCGGAAAACGGGTAATGGCGGCAGAGTTGCATATATGCCGCAGGAAAGGATATCCGACTGCTTCCCCTATCCGGGTAAAGGCTTTAACGAATTCATCAGCCTGGCGGTGTGTAAAATAATCATAAAGATCATCTTCACTCGACGCAAAATGCGAAAACACTGAGGCGACCTTTATTGGCTCCAGGCTGGCAAGTTTTTCAGCCAGCACATCAATTTCATCAGGCATGAAGCCTAACCTGTGCATCCCTGTATCAATCTTGATATGAACAGGGTAATGCAGCAAACCATGTTTTGATGCAACACCCGTAAATCTCTCAAGAGACTGAAAACTATATATTACAGGTTCCAGGTTATATCTTATTATCTGCTCTGAAGAATGGTAATCCGGATTCATCACAATCAGAGGTATTGTTACCCCTGAATTCCTTAGCTCTGATCCTTCATCAGCATATGCCACCCCAAGGTAACTTACCCTGTGATATTCAAGCAGCTCTGCTATCATTGCTGGTCCAGCTCCGTATGCAAATGCCTTAACCATTACCATTATCCTTGTCTCAGGATTAAGAAATCTTCTGAATTCATTAAGATTGTGTGCAATGGCATCCAGGTTTATCTCAAGAACAGTCTGATGCACCTGTTGTTCAAGAAGCTTGCTTATCTTCTCAAATTCAAATTTCCTTGCACCCTTAAGAAGAATAGTTTCATCGCGAAAGTCAGGGGCTGAGAAATTTAAGATAAATTCGTCTGTTGATTTATAGAATTCAGAACCCTTACTGAAAAGAGAGCTGTTAGCATACAGATCCGGTCCGATACAAATGAGCCTGTCAATACCTGATCGCTTCACAAGACCTGCAACTTCGCCATAGAGCTCCCTGCCCTGCCGTCCTGCCTGAATAAAATCTGACAAAATCAGAGTAGCCTTGCTGTTCTTTCGCAACATAAGGTATTCAATTGCCATTCCAAGCGATCCGGGGTCAGAGTTATAATAATCATCTATAAGCCTGCACCCGTTTATGCCTGATTTCATCTCCATCCTCATGGCAACAGAGACTAGTCCGGCAAGGCCTTTCCTAATTATCTCACTATCTGTCTGAAGAGCCAGACAAACAGATAAAACAGTTATTGCATTTTCAACAGATGCCCTGTCATCAAAAGGGATCAGGAAATCATAGTTTTTACCCTTGAAAATCACTTCTGCTGATGTACTTCCTTCTGACTGGTGCTTTATTTTTACAAATACTTCAGCCCCTTTATTGCGCAAGGACCAGCCGATAAGCATCCTCGACTGCATAACAGGATCTCCGGTAATTAAGTTGTGTATCAGGTCATTATCTCTGCAGTAAACTATAAGGGAACTATTAATGAATAATTTCAGCTTTTCCCTTGCTTTCATTGCCTGGTCCTGAAAATTCTCGCTGTGGGCGTCACCTATATTTGTAATAATACCTATATCCGGATCAATAACTTTCTGAAGATTTTCCATTTCACCCGGTTTTGATATGCCAGCCTCGAAGATCCCCAACTTATATTTATCGTCGAGTCTAAGTACCGAGAGAGGTACCCCTATCTGGGAATTGAAGCTCCTGGGGCTCCTGACAACCGGGACTGTTAGCCCGAGTATATCAGCCAGCCATTCCTTGACGACTGTTTTTCCTGTACTGCCCGTAACAGCTATTACAGGCGATCTGAAAGATCTTCTCAGCTCAGCTGCAAGGAGCTGAAGGGCTTCAACAGTGTTCCCTGTTACAATAAAAACGGCTCCCTCGTAAGCTTCGTGATCATCGGGCATTCTCCCGACAATAAAACACCGTACTCCTCTCTTGTAAAGGGAGCCAGTGAAAAAGTGGCCATCATGATTCTGACCTGTTATTGCTATGAATGCCAGGCCTTCACCCAGGCTGAAATGCCTGCTGTCAGTAACGAACTCAGTGATAATAATATTTGGATCTCCGTAAAGTACTCCTTTTGTGATCCTTGCAATATCCGATGTTTTGAATTTCAATTTATTTTTAATTATTTCTTACCCATAGCTTTATTATAACAGTAACGGCAAAGCGGTTCGTACTTGTCCTTTTCACCGAGAACAACAACCTGTTCCTCATCAGATTTCCTGAAAGAATACTGGGCAAGATTTCCGCACCTTACGCATATAGCGTGGACTTTTGTCACATATTCTGCAATCGAAAGCAGAGCAGGCATCGGACCAAAGGGTTTGCCCATAAAATCCATATCAAGACCGGCAATAATCACCCTTATACCCCTATCAGCAAGCTTATTGCAAACATCAACAATAGCAGTGTCGAAGAACTGGGCCTCATCTACTCCGACAACATCCACATCCTCAGAGAGAAGGAGAATTGATGATGAATTATCCACAGGAGTTGAGACTATCGATTTTTCATCGTGAGACACTACCCTTATCTCGGAATATCTCTTATCGACCGAGGGTTTGAATATTTCAACCTTCAATCCAGCAAACTGGGCTCTTCTTAATCTTCTTATGAGCTCTTCGGTCTTCCCCGAGAACATTGATCCTGTTATAACTTCAACAGATCCTCTCTTTCCTGCAGCCCTGACCGAATTTTCGAGAAACTCCATCTTTAATTAATCAGCTTTAGATGTACCAATTATGAAATAGTCCCGTTAGACTTGTGGAATAATACTTAATTTTGCAAAATAAGGAAATTGGTTTGTTTTATAAACATTAAAAGGTATGGATTTCAATGCAACCGTTGATTTAATTATCAGGGACCTTTACGAAGCACGCGATATCATTGATGATTTCAGGAATTATGCCGGTGTTCCGGCAATTCAGGTAGAGCTGGCGAAATCGAAATGCAAGAGTGCTGCTGAAGTAATTGCCCTTCTAAAGAATATGCAGAACGGAACGGCAATTAAGCCTGCCGCAGTAACAGCACAAAAAACTAAAACTGAGGTTGAGACTGAAATTAAGGCTGAACCTGTACAAACTGAGATAATAATCAGCGCTACCCCTGAAAGGCCGGCAGTTGCTGAAAAAAAGATCATACAGGAAAGTCCCGCAATCTCTTTTAAAGATGAATCGCATGTAACGAGAAAGAAGAATACTGCGCGGACGATAGTGGCTGATACATTTTCAGACCGGCCAGGCTGCCTGAATGAACAGTTAACAAGCTCCAGGGAAGATGGGGATCTTTCCGAGATCAAAAAGATCAAGCCGATCACAAATCTGTCGGATGCCATAGGGATTAATGACCGATTCCTCTTCATCAGAGAAATATTCAACGGGAACCCTGAATCATTTGAACAGGCTATCACAAGACTTGATAATGCTAATGATCTTTCAGATGCGAGGAAGATCATAAATGATTTTACCGGGGATAGCACTGAAAACAGTGCTTCGAAACAGCTTCTTGAACTCATAAAACGTAAATTCCCCGTAAATGAGTAAATTGTTCCTCGTACCCACTCCCCTGGGAAATCTTAAGGATATAACTTACCGTGCTGTTGAAGTACTTGGCAGTGTTGACCTTATTCTGGCAGAAGATACACGTCAGGCTATAAAGTTACTAAATCATTATCAGATAAGGACCCCGCTTCAATCGCACCATATGTTCAATGAACACAAAAGCCTGGAATCTGTTTGCGCAAGGTTACTTGCGGGAAAAATGATCGCCCTTATTTCAGATGCGGGAACACCGGGAATTTCAGATCCCGGATTTCTCCTCGTAAGAGAATGTATTCAGCAGGGAATACCTGTAGAAACACTGCCCGGTCCGGCAGCACTTATCCCGGCCCTTGTCAATTCAGGCCTTCCGTGTGACCGCTTCTGTTTTGAAGGATTCCTCCCGGTTAAGAAAGGAAGAAATAAAAAACTTACTGCCCTTGAGACGGAAACCCGCACTATTGTACTTTATGAATCACCACACAGACTTGTAAAAACTCTTGCTGAAATGTGCGAACATTTCGGACCTGACAGAAAAGCTTCTGTCTCAAGGGAGCTCACCAAGGTATTTGAGGAAACAGTAAGAGGGACTCTCTCCTCAATCCTTGACAATTACACAAATAAAGCTCCGAAAGGAGAAATAGTAATTGTTGTTGATGGTAAAAAAGAATAATACTCTTACGAAAATCAAGTTGTTTACAATATAATGTTTCAGATATCAAATATAAGATCAGCTCTTATAATCTTCTGTATTCTAAATTCCACCTTTGGCGAAGCCCAGGTCATAAAAGGCAGGATATCGAGCCAGTCAGGGGAACCGGTGCCTTATGCCACAGTCTATATTCAGCAATTAAGACAGGGAACAACAGCTAATGCCAAAGGTGATTATGAGATCAGGCTCACTCCGGGCTCTTACCTGATTACCTATCAGAGCCTGGGATATTCACCCGTTGTATATGAAACAACAGTCACCGATCAGCTTATCGAAAAAGATGTTACCCTGCCCCTTCAATATTATCAGGTCCCGGAAGTAAGAATAACAGCAACAGGTGAGGATCCTGCCTACGGAATTATGAGAAAGACAATAGGTATGGCCCCTTATTATCTGAATAATATAAGCCACTACAAAGCTGAAGTTTACATAAAAGGGAATCTCGTTTTTAAAAGATTGCCCCGATTGCTTCAGAAACAGATGATAATTAGCGTTCGCAATGACAGGGGGACACAGACTGAAGTAAGAAGAATAAAGGAAGGTGATGTATTCATGATAGAGTCGTTCAATGAAGTCGAATTCACGGCTCCCGATAAATATTATCAGAAAGTCATTTCAGTAAACAGCACCCTGCCTGAACAGGATGTAAGCATATCCCCGATGGATCTGATCCAGGCCAGCTTCTATGAACCCATTCTTGCCGATATTGCCATCTCACCTTTGTCACCGCAGGCTTTTTCACATTATAAATTCAGATACCTTGGTGCAACATCACAGGGAAATAACATAATCAACAAAATACAGGTAACGCCAAAAGTAAAAAGCCAGCAGCTGTTTGAAGGAACTATAACAATAATTGAAGACCTTTGGTGCCTTCAGAGCGTTGATCTTACAAACGATAACATAGCCGGGGAAATAAACATCCAACAGTTGTATGTTCCTGTTCAGGAAGATATCTGGATGCCTGTAAGCCATAAATTTGTTATGAATATCGGGATAGTAGGTGTCAGGGCAGATGCAGAATATGGCAGTTCAGTCAGATACCTGGAGGTAAAACCAAATATCTCTCTTCAAAAACCGGCTGCTGTGACGTCAGACATTTATGCAAGACAGGCAGTAACAGAAAAAGTGACAGTATCAAGGTCTCAGCAAAAAGCAGAAGAACTGCTTTCAAAAGATGAGATAAGTAACCGTGATATGGCAAGGCTTTCGAGGATAATGAAAAAAGAATCCCGGGAAACTATACCTGACAGTATCCGAAATAGCCTTGAGGTCAAAGAAAATACAATTAAGATTGTAGAAGAAAATGCCTCGAAGAAAGACAGTTCATACTGGTCTGCAATTAGACCCATACCACTTTCGGAACTGGAAATGAAGAGTTTGAATATCCGCGACAGTATCAGAAGGGAAGCATCACTCAAAGAGACAGGGAACGATTCCTTGCCTGCAACCCCTGCTAAAAAGAAAAGCAGATTTATTAAAGCTCTCACGCAAACAGGATTTGGCCGTACCTGGTCCGACACATCCGGTTTCAGCTTTAATTATGGGGGCTTGATCGATCCTGATAACTTTAGTTTCAATACTGTTGATGGTTTTATATACGGTCTTGATTTCAGGCTCACAAAAAGATGGAAGAACAGCTCTGTATTGTCGTTTTCACCTGAATTTAAGTGGGCATTCAGCAGGGAATCCCTTTTATGGAGAGTTAACGGAAGTTACAGCTTCGACAGAATGAAAAACAGGCAGCTGTATTTCCGTACAGGAATGATAAGCAGGGATATAAGCACAGGAGGGAGCATAAATACCTTGCTGAACTCTGTTACTTCACTGTTTATTGAAAGAAATTATCTCAAACTGTACGATACAAAATATTTTGTGTTTGGATACAGGGGAGAGATCGTAAATGGCCTGAATATTGAACTTACCGCGGGATATGATGGAAGAAAGACTCTCGAAAACACTACAAGCTTCGCTCTTGTAAATACTTCACGGGAATATTCCGACAATATTCCTGACAATGCATATCTTATACAAGGAGCTGATCCGGGTTATTTCCTCCGCGACCAGAACCATTATGAAATTGTAACAAATGTTACATTTACACCAAGGCAGAGATACAGAATAAGCAATGGTGCCAAAGTGGCGCTGGATTCTGAATGGCCTACTTTTGAATTAACGTGGAAACATGGGATTAATGAATTCAGGGAACTTTCAGAACCCCTGAAGCATTTTGACATGTTAAAATTCTATATCAGCAAAGATATAAGTATAGGTGCTTTCAGTTCTTTTTACTGGAGAATCGGTACCGGAGGATTCCTGAACAAGAAATGGCTTACATATTACGATTTCTTCCATTTTAATGCTCAGCCTCTTCCGCTTCTCATCAATGACTACCAGGATGCCTTCAGGCTGCCGGCATACTACTCACTTAGTACCCCTGAATTCTATGGCCAGGCCCATATCAGGTATACGACCCCTTATCTTTTGCTGAAGTATCTTCCGGGACTCAGCAGTACACTTATGAGAGAAAATATCAGTCTGTCATACCTGGGCTCCAGGTTTCACAGGAACTACAGTGAGATCGGGTATAGCATTAGTGAGATCTCATTTATAGGAGAATTGGGGATCTTCGTTGGATTTGAGGACCTGAAATATAAAGACACCGGCCTCAGGCTTGTCCTGAAACTAAGATAGCGTATCTCACATCCTACGCGAAGGGAGGTTCGTTTTGTAAATCGATCTCATGATCGAATTCATTGCCTTTGTTCCTGAGCTTGTCATGATTCATCTTGGACCCGAGTGTAATGCTTGGAGCAAACCCCGGCTCAGGTACATTATCAATATCAAATTCGTCGATATCAACAAACTGGGCTCTCTCCTCCCGGAACCTCAGCCTGACGTCATCAACAGGTCCGTTCCTGTTCTTGGCAAGGATTATTTCAGCTATGCCTTTTGTTGAGGACCCGTCCTCGAAAGTAAGTATCCCGAATTTTTCCTGGCGATGTATAAAGACAACCATATCTGCATCCTGCTCAATAGCTCCCGATTCACGGAGATCAGACAGCAGGGGCCTTTTGGTACCGCCTCTCATCTCAACCGATCTGTTGAGCTGGGAAAGTGCGATTATCGGAACATTTAGTTCCTTGGCAATGCTCTTTAGTGATCGGGAGATATTGCTAACTTCCTGTTCACGGCTGCCGGCATTATCAGGACCTGACATAAGCTGGAGGTAGTCTACTATAACCATGTCGAGTTTTCGCTGGGCCATAAGCCTGCGGCATTTTGCCCTGAGTTCAAAGATTGAAATAGCCGGTGTATCATCAATGAATATTGGGGCCTGGACAAGCTTCTTTATCCTCGTATCAAGCTGTTTCCATTCCTCTTCAGAAAGCCGTCCGTTCCTTATTTTTTCACCCGATATATCGGTTTCAGCAATTATGAGCCTGTTGACAAGCTGTATTGACGACATCTCACAGGAAAAGATAGCGACATTCTTGCCATGATCAACTGCCATGTTCCTGGCCATCGACAGTGCAAGAGCCGTCTTGCCCATTGAGGGCCTGGCTGCTATTATTATAAGCTCAGATTTCTGCCATCCGGAAGTCAGTCTGTCAAGCTTTGTAAAACCTGAAGGGATACCTACAAGGGCATCTTCCCTCTTGCCAGCCTCCTCTATCTCCTTTATTGCTTCCTTGATTACCATATTGATAGGAGCAACTTCTCTCTTAATATTACCTTCGGCTATCTGGAAAAGTTCATTCTCAGAGTAATCAAGCAGATCAGTTACATCCCATGTATCGTCAAATGAACGGGTTTGTATCTCAGTGGACACTCTTATTAGTTCCCGCTGAATATATTTCTGAGCTACTATCCTAGCATGATAATCAACATTTGCTGCTGAAACAACCTTCGAAGTAAGCTGTGTTAAATAAATGGGCCCTCCTACACTGTCAAGCTCATTATGAGCCTTGAGCTCCTCAGTTACTGTATATAGATCTACCGGGAATTCCCTGGCTGAAAGATCAGATATGGCTTTAAATATCTTGCTGTGTGCATCTTTATAGAAACTTTCCGGTTTGAGTATGTCAAGTATTGCAATAACAGCTTCTTTCTCAAGCATAATAGCCCCCAGTACAGCCTCTTCCATATCGATAGCCTGCGGAGGCACCCTCCCAAAATCAGGTAAAGCCACAACTGCTGGTCTGACCGGTCTAGTTTGTTTCGCCATTGATCTTATGTTTCTGATTTACATTTATTTACAAGATGATTTCGGAATCCGTTCCGACAGTTTCAAAGGTATGAATAAGCATTCTTCACTAAAGGCAGAAGCAGTTTATTATTACAAACATCTTTGTGTTTAAAACTTGTTGAAAAGCTTATAATCATATTATTTGATTCTAATTCAAAAGCTAATGGTATTTTTGCAGCAAATCACTGCCGATGATCACGTTTCCAAAAGCAAAAATAAACCTTGGACTTAGGGTGATCCGTAAACGTCCTGATGGATTTCATGACATAGAGACAGTATTTTACCCGCTTGATTTCTGTGATGCACTTGAATTTGTTGTCCGGCCAAAAAATTATCA
Organism: uncultured Rikenellaceae bacterium; assembly: GCA_964399575.1. Lineage (GTDB taxonomy): Bacteria > Bacteroidota > Bacteroidia > Bacteroidales > VadinHA17 > LD21. Next base: position 11,971 of record CAYNRI010000012.1, on the reverse strand, counting down.
GGAGGATACAATTGTAGTTTCAGGCTACAACATACATACCAGGCCGGAAAAAAATCTTGTTATCAGAGCATTCCGGAAACTCAGGCAGCATTATCCCCTTCCCTTCTTCAGCATACATCTCCATAAGGCTATCCCCAGCGGGGCCGGACTCGGCGGAGGATCATCAGATGCAGCTTGTATCCTGAAAACAGTCAACAAGTATTTCAACCTATCAATTGATGATGAAATGCTTAACAGACTGGCACTTGAGCTGGGCAGCGATTGTCCTTTTTTTATTAATCCCTTACCTTCTCTTGCAACAGGACGGGGTGAGATACTGAAACCCCTGGACCCATTTCTTCTTGGCTACAGGATTGTACTGTTAAACCCGCAGATAAGGATCAGTACAAGAGAAGCCTATTTTAATACAAAACCATCAGGCACTTCAGACAGCCTCGATAAGATAATAATGCAGGATCTCCAAAAATGGAAGAAGAGACTTGTGAACGACTTTGAGGATTTTGCTTTCAGATTATACCCTCAGCTTGGGGAATATAAAAAATCACTTTACAGGGCAGGGGCGATCTATGCCTCTATGTCGGGAAGCGGTTCTACAGTTTATGGAATCTTTGAGGGTAAACCGGACATCCCCGCAGAAATAAAAGAGTTTATTGTCTATGAAGGCACATTATGAACATGCTCCATTTCAAGAAGCAGGGTGCCTTTTGTAACTTTATCGCCGCGGCTTACGTTGATCTTCCTGATAATACCACCCTGCATCGACTTGAGGTGGTTCTGCATCTTCATGGCTTCCAGTATCATCAGATCGTCTCCCTTGCATACTTTCTGGCCTTCCCTTACGGGTATCTCAAGCACTGTGCCTGAGATGAAGCTTATTATCATTGAAGGATCTGGTGCCTTATAAGGTTGCCTGTTCCTGAATTTTTCGCTCAGCCGGGTCTTATAGAAAGTGGAATCTATGTTAAGTGACTCAAGTTCTGTTTCCTGTTTCATTTCCGGATTATTTCTTGTTTACCTAAATCAGAACGGAGGAAGTCCGTGTTTCTTTGCAGGAACCTGGATCATCTTGTTTTCCGAAACAGCAAGAGAGTGCAGAAGTGACCTCCTTGTCTCCATGGGTTCTATCACAGCATCCACATAACCCCGTGAAGCAGCAACATAAGGATTGGCAAACATTTTCTTATACTCCTCAATTTTCTGCTTTCTTGTTCCATCCGGATCATCTGAAGACATGATCTCTTTCCTGAAAATAATATTTGCTGCACCCTCGGGCCCCATAACAGCTATCTCGGCAGCGGGCCAGGCAAAGACAAAATCTGATCTCAGATGTCGTGAAGCCATTGCAATATATCCCCCGCCATATGCTTTCCTGAGTATTACAGTTATCTTGGGGACAGTTGCTTCGCTGTATGCATAAAGCACCTTTGCTCCATGCCTTATCACACCTGCATGTTCCTGATCAATTCCCGGAAGATAACCCGGAACGTCTACGAAGGTTACTATCGGTATATTAAAAGCGTCACAATACCTTATGAATCTTGCAGCTTTGTCGGACGAATCAACATCGAGTACACCTGCCATCTCAAGCGGCTGATTGGCAACAAACCCGGTTGTTCTGCCTCCTATCCTTCCAAAACCGATGACAATATTCCGGGCATAATTTTCCATTATTTCAAAGAAATCAGATCTGTCGAGGATTGATTTTATAACATCTTTAACATCATAGGGAAGCGTAGGGTCTTCAGGGACTATCTTCTCAATGTCATAGGCAGGATGAGGTTCTGCCGGTTCTATATTTCTGGCTTTTTGTCCGTTATGCCATGGAATGAATGAAATAAGCTTCTTGATCTGTGAGAAGCACTCTTCTTCACTTAATGCAAAGAAATGTGCATTACCTGTTATCTCGCTGTGCACCCTTGCCCCTCCAAGGTCCTCCATAGTTATCTCTTCACCCAGAACTGTCTTAATGACCTCAGGGCCTGTAATGAACATCTTTGAAATATTATTCACAACAAAGACAAAATCAGTAAGAGCAGGTGAATAAACAGCTCCTCCGGCGCATGGCCCCAGAATCACTGAAATCTGAGGGATGACTCCGCTTGAAAGAGTATTCCGGAAAAATATCTCTCCGTAGCCGGCCAGGGAATTGACTCCTTCCTGGATCCGCGCTCCTCCTGAATCGTTTATACCTATCAGCGGCATCTTCATCTTAAGGGCGTGATCCATGATCTTTGTTATCTTCCTTGAATGCATCAGTCCGAGAGAACCTCCGGCGACTGTGAAATCCTGTGCATATATTGCTACAGGAGCTCCGAAAATAGTCCCTGTCCCGATAATTACCCCGTCACTTGGCAGTATCTTCTTATCCATGTCGAAATCACGGGCATCATGTTCCACAAAAAGATCGTACTCATTGAATGAGCCTTCATCGAGAAGCGTCATTATCCTTTCCCTTGCAGTACGTTTACCAAGAGCTTTCTGTTTTTCATTAGCCTGTTCACCACCACCCTTAAGAAGCCTTTCCCTCCTCTCCTGAAGTTCCTTTACCTTGCTTTTTTGTGCCATTGATTTTTATTTACTATAAGTTTTTATTGCCAGGAAAATAAGCAATACAATGTTATAAAAATTGAAGAAACAGAGCAATTATTTTGGGGCCAGTTTATAAAGTACAAGTGCAATTATAAGATATAACAGGTTAGGGATCCACATTGCCAGCATCGGGCTGAGATTTCCTTTCAATGAGAACTGTGATGCAAACTGTTGAAAGAGAATATATGAAAAGCTCAGAGCGAGACCTATACCGATATTCATCCCAATGCCTCCCCGTATCTTTCTTGATGAAAGAGAGACCCCGATAAGGGTTAGTATGAAAACGGAGAACGGACTTGCATATCTCCTGTGTTTCTCTACAAGGAAGATCTTGAGCTCATCAGACCCCTGAAGCTTTAGCAGATCTATATAATCGTTAAGTTCCCTGTAAGTCATTGTTCCGACAACACTCGGATCCCTTGAAAAATCCATCGGTGTTACAGTAAGCGTCGTATCTATCGCATCCCCCCGGGTCAGTATTTCTCCACTGTCTGTTATCTCCCTGTGTATATAGTTTATGGCTGTCCATTTATGCGAAGCAGTATCCCAGGTCACGGTGGGCGACGACAGTTTTGATATGAGTTTCCCTTCATCATTGAATTTTTCAATTGTAAAATTCCGCCCCCTCTGATAGAGCGGACTGAAAGATTCAATATAGACATATACGTTCTTAAATGCCTGCCTGTGTATGTTATCGACACTCGACCGTCTGGCTCTCGACCTGTAATATTTATCCTCAAAATCAAGTCTTTTCAGGTTGGCCTCAGGTATCATGAAGTTAGTCAGGTAAAAAATAATCAATCCTATCGCAAGTGCAGCCAGGAAATAAGGCCACATCATCCTGCGGAAGCTCATACCACTGTTCAGGATCGCAATTATTTCAGTATTGGCCGCCATCCGTGATGTAAAGAAGATAACCGAAATAAAAACAAACAATGGAGCAAATAATGTGGCGAAATAGGGAATGAAATTTGGATAATAATCAAATACTATTGCCTGCCAGGGAGCAGCTTTCTCCATGAAATTGTCTACCTTTTCAGTAAAGTCAAACACAACTGCTATCGTAAGTATCAGAACAAGGGAGAAGAAGAAGGTACCCAGGAATTTCCTGATGATATAAAAATCAACTATCTTAGGCTTCAGCGATTTTATAACCGAACTGAAAGCTTTTTTATCATCTCTTCCTTCCATACTTTGAATTTTCCTTCTTCGATCCTTTTCCGGGCTTCACTCACAAGTTTCAGATAGAACGCAAGATTATGCAGACTTGATATCTGCGAACCAAGTATCTCTCCTGAAATAATCAGGTGGCGAAGATAAGCTTTTGTATAATTTGTGCTTACCTCCGATGGTCCTTCCGGATCGATAGCTGTGAAATCGTCTGCCCATTTCCTGTTCTTTATATTTATTATCCCTGCGGAGGTGAACAGCATGCCATTCCGGCCGTTCCTTGTAGGCATTACACAGTCAAACATATCAATGCCCCGGTCAATAGCTTCGAGTATATTTACCGGAGTTCCTACTCCCATCAGATATCTTGGCTTATCCTGCGGCAAGATCCCTGTTACTATATCAACTGCCCTGTACATCTCTTCAGCCGGCTCTCCAACAGATAATCCTCCGATAGCATAGCCGGCCATATCAGTCCCTGCAATTTTTTCAGCCGACATCTTTCTCAGATCGTCGAATGTGGCACCCTGAACTATAGGGAACAGATACTGTTCCCTCTTCCATACGGGATCGGTGGTTTTGAATCTTTCAATTGCCCTGTCAAGCCATTGATGGGTAAGGGCAACAGATTTTTCTGCATACCTGTAATCACAGGGAAAGGGAGCGCACTCATCAAGGACCATCATAATATCAGCACCTATAATCCTTTGTATATCAACAACATTTTCCGGTGTAAAAGTATGTTTTGAACCATCAATATGGGATTTGAAAATCACCCCTTCCTCAGTCAGCTTTCTGTTACCGGAAAGTGAAAATACCTGGTAGCCGCCGCTATCAGTTAAGATGGGACGGTCCCATGACATAAAGGTATGAAGTCCTCCTGCCTGTCTTAGTATCTCAGTTCCGGGCCTCAGATACAGATGATATGTGTTGCCGAGTATTATTTTTGCATCAATATCTTCGTAAAGGTCACGCTGAAGTATCCCCTTAACGGTTCCGGCTGTTCCCACAGGCATAAATATTGGAGTAGGTATATCACCATGAGGTGTTCTGAACACTCCTGTCCTTGCCCTGGAATCATTATCCCTGCTCTGAACTGCAAACATTTATCAGTCGATTCGATGGAAGCACAAATGTAAAACATCTGCCCGGCCTTAAGAAATTATATATCTCTTTTTTGTTGAAAACTATCTTTTATCAATCCGAATATCTTAAGTAATATTACTGCGGATTTTGCTGGTTATAATATGTTACAGGACAATTTGTTTCTGTCTGTCATCCTCCTGGTGTTCGCATTTGCTGCCATAATACAGATTTTTTACTATCTGGTGTTCTACCTTGCTTTTATTCTTTACAAGCATAAGCCGGCAAATAATGAGTATAAACCGGTTTCTGTAATAATTTGCGCCCGTAATGAGGCTGAAAACCTGAAGAAGTTCCTCCCTCTTGTACTTGAACAGGATTATCCTGATTATGAGGTAATTGTTGTTAACGACTGCTCTGAAGACAATACTTATGATGTACTTGGGAACTACATTACAAAATACCCTCATCTGAAGATATCAACAGTCAACCGTGATCCAAGATTTACCCATAATAAAAAATTCGCCCAGTTCATTGGAATCAAAGCAGCAATTCACGATACCCTTCTCTTCACAGATGCCGATTGTCATCCTGAATCAAAGAACTGGATCAGAAATATGGCTTGCCATTTCAACGGGAAAACAGACATTGTTCTTGGATACGGTGGCTATCTGAACAGAAAAGGGCTACTTAACAAATATATCCGGTTTGACACAATGATGATTGCAATGAATTATCTTGGTATGTCAGTCAGGGGTATCACATACATGGGTGTTGGAAGGAACCTGGCTTACAGCAAAGAGCTATTCTTCAGGAACAAGGGATTTGGTAAATTCAACCACCTTATCTCAGGCGATGATGATCTCTTTGTGAACTCAAATGCAAACAGGGAAAATACTACAGTCGAGTTCAGGAAAGACAGTCACACCCGCTCACTTCCCCCTCCCACTGTAAAAACCTGGTTCAAACAGAAAAAAAGACATCTTACAACTGCCCCATACTACAGACTGAGGGATAAGATACTCTTGATAACAGAACCTGCATCGAGGGTTCTTTTCTATGCCACTTTTATAATCCTGTTCGCATATTTATTCTTGTGGCAGTATGCTATCATAGTGTTCGGCCTGAGGCTTATTCTCCAGATCATTATCATTAACGCCGGCCGTAAAAAACTAAATGAACCGGGACTTCTTTTCTATTCAATAATTTTTGATATCTTTTCCCCGTTTATTAACGGGACTGTCTATATAAGCAATTTACTAACACGAAGTAGTAAGAATACATGGAAATAAATCAGGGGCTTTCGGAAAAAGCAAAAGCTGATCTGGCTCTTGTTGATGAGGCTAAAAAAGGTAATGAAAAAGCTTTTGCCAGCCTTATGAACAGATACAGGGATTCTATCTATTTCATGCTGCTTAAGATGGTCAACAACCCTGCTGATGCCGAAGACCTGACTATAGAAGCGTTCGGCAAGGCATTCAGGAATATTGAAACTTACACTCCCCGTTTTGCTTTCAGCACCTGGCTCTTCATGATCGCTACCAATAACTGTATTGATTTTATAAGGAAGAAACAGGCTTCTCCCAGTACAGTTGACCAGGGTCATAACGGCCTTGATCTGCTTACAATAAATATTCAGTCTGATCTCCCGGATCCGGAAGAGGCTCTTATTAATGATCAGAAGATAGCAACGCTCAGAAAGATAGTGAATCAGCTTAAATCTCCATACCGTGAAATAATAGAGCTGAGATACTACAAGGAGTATTCCTATGAAGAGATCGCCTCGGAACTCAAGATCCCCATCGGAACTGTCAAGGCGCAGCTCTACCGTGCAAAAACCTTGCTTTATAATATTTTCGTCAAAACAGATAACAGGTAATGCCGGAAAGGATCTTCAGATATTTTCCTTCCCTATCAACAGTTCAGAAAGAGAAAATCGCAGGCCTGAGACCAGTTTATGAAGAGTGGAACAGCAGGATTAACGTCATTTCAAGAAAAGACATTGATAACTTCTATATCAATCATGTACTCCACTCCCTTGCAATAGCCAGGATAATTTCATTCGTGCACTCAACAAGCATACTTGATGCAGGCACCGGAGGCGGATTCCCGGGAATACCTCTTGCAATAATGTTTCCCGATTCTGATTTCTATCTTCTCGATTCAATTGAGAAAAAAATAAAGGTCGTAAAAGCTGTTTCCGAAGCACTTGACATTAAAAATGTCAGAACAATCCGTAAAAGGATCGAGGAGGAGAAAGGTAAATACGATTTCGTCATAAGCAGAGCTGTAACAGCTTACGAGGCATTCGTAAGCATGACTCTTAAGAATATCTCCCTGCAAAACAGGAATCAGCTTGCCAATGGGATATTCTACATCAAGGGAGGTGACCTTGAAAGCGAAACTGGAATCTATTACAAAAAGATTAGGGTATGGAAAATAAAGGAATTTTTTTCCGAACTTTTCTTCGAAACAAAAAAAGTTGTCTACCTCCCAAAAATTGCCGATGATAATTATCACGAACTAAGGAAAATAAGTTGCTGATACAAATATTTATCTATGACTGTTTAAATTTCTCAAAAATCATTATCTTTGCGTTCTCAAAATAAAAGGTGCCCATTTAAAAAGATAATAAGATGAAAAGGACATTTCAGCCATCAAGAAGGAAAAGAGCCAACAAGCACGGATTCAGGGAAAGAATGTCCACTGCCAATGGCAGGAGGGTACTTGCTGCCAGAAGAGCAAAAGGCAGAAAAAAACTAAGTGTTACTCCGGAGCTAAAACTGAAATCGTAAGCTTAAAGTGAATGATGAATTTACAGGTGCCAGTTATCAGGGCACCTTTTTTTGTTAATTTTATTTCATTTTAACAATATGATTGAATTCATAGATCACATAAGCGATAAGGAAATAAGGAAAATAGCAGCAAAAATACTCTCTGCTGAAAGAATCGAACCTGGAGAAGGTATTATACTATATTCCTCATGCGATCTTTCACTCCTGGCTTATCTCGCTGATTCAGTTCGTCGAAGGATCAACGGTAATTCTGTCTTTTATAACAGGAATTTTCATATTGAGCCCACTAACAATTGCGTTTATAACTGCAGGTTCTGTTCATATCATAAACCGGAAGGTGATCCTGAGAGCTGGGATCTCAATCACGACCAGATCCTTGAAACAGTAAAAGGCTTTGATAATATAGATGTTACGGAGGTCCATATCACAGGCGGCGTCCATCCCGGTCACGATATCTATTACTACGGCGGGCTTATCAAAAAGATAAAGAACTGGAGACCTTCTCTTCATGTTAAGGCTTATTCAGCCGTCGAGCTTGATTATATTATCAGTAAAGCAGGTATCTCAATTGAAAAAGGACTTGAATATTTGAAAAACTGCGGTCTTGGATCAATACCGGGCGGGGGGGCTGAAATATTCGATGAGGACCTCAGGCAGATCATCTGCCCTGAAAAGACCTCCTCAAGCATGTGGCTCTCTATCCACGAAACTGCTCACAGGTTAGGGATCCAGTCTAATGCCACTATGCTATACGGGCATCTTGAGCATTACTCTCACAGGATAGATCATATGACCCGCTTGCGTGATCTGCAGGATAAAACAGGCGGATTCAACGCTTTTATCCCTCTTAAATACAAAAATGCAAATAACCCGATGCAAGGAACCGGAGAAGTCAGTCTGATGGAAGACCTGAGGAACTATAGCGTATCCAGGATCTATCTCGACAATATACCTCATATAAAAGCCTACTGGCCGATGTCAGGCAGAGAAAATGCCGGATTGAGTCTTCTGTTCGGAGCTGACGACATGGACGGGACAATAGAAGGGACAACCCGTATTTATTCAATGGCAGGGGCCGGAGAAATGAACCCTTCAATGAAAACTGACGATATTTGCAGGATCATCCGCGAAGCTGGATTTGAACCTGTTGAAAGAGACTCCCTTTACAGAAAAAGATAATACTTTTATCAATACATTTGCGTTATCATTATTAGACTATTTGCCCGTATGAAATTTAAAGAATTCATTTTAAGCAAACTATTCCTGAAGCACTTAGGCCTGGCAGCAGCAATATTCACTGGTTTTGTTCTTTTAATGCTGCTTTGGCTGAATATTTATACGCGGCATGGACAGGCCCGCCCGGTCCCTGATTTTTTCGGTCTTACTATTGACCAGACAGACAGCCTTGCCAAGAAAAGCAAGATGAGATATAAGATCGTGGATTCAGTTTTTACTTCAAGGGTGGCGCGCGGCTGCATAGCTGAACAGAATCCCAAACCGGGTTTCAAAGTAAAAAAATGGCGGAACATTACTCTTATAATAAATGCATTCAGGCCGGAGATGACAGCAATGCCGAATCTTGTCGATCTTCCGCTCAACCAGGCGATAGCCCTGATCCAGAACGCGGGTCTTGAAATGGGCTTGCTAAGCTATAAAGCCGATCTGTCAATAAATATGGTCCTGAGTCAGAAATTCGGCGGAAGGGAAATAGCCGAGGGAGATTCAATACAAAAGGGCTCTGTTATCGATCTTGTGCTGGGGAAAGGACTCAGTAACCAGAGGACTATTGTACCTGACCTTATGGGACTGACACTCGACCCCGCAAGAGAAAAGATACTTAGCAGTTCTCTTAATCTGGGGACCTACATCTACGACAATACAATACTTACGAAGGATGACAGTATAAATGCATTCGTGTATAAACAGAATCCTGAATTTAACGAGGAGAGCACACTTCAGCTGGGTTCATCAATATATCTCTGGCTTACGGTTGATTCGCTTAAATTACCTGTTGATTCCACTTTGATAATGCTCTCTGATTCACTTCCCGTCCCGGAAATTATACCTGGCCCGGAAATATAATCCAGATGGTTAAAAGGACTTTTCTATATTTATTTCTCTTTTGTAACTTCCTTAATTACTCACACGGGCAGGAGGTTGTCACTGGCCTTCCTTCAAACCCTCTGCTGCGGAATTCCGCCGAAAACCTTAAGAAATCAGCTTTTGCCGGTGAACTTGAACTCCCTTTTTTTGAGGATTTCTCGGGAAGAGATATATTCCCGAACAGTGCCAGATGGACAGACGATTTCGTCTTTATAAATAATACTTATTCCGATTTACAGCCGACAACCGGGGTCGCAACATTTGATGCGCTTGATAATACGGGCCGTTTATATGAAGATGCTTCGTATATCGGATTTGAAGCCGATCAGCTTACCTCTGTTCCAATAAATCTCAATTACCCTGTAAATCAGAATGTCCGCCTTAGTTTTTTCTATCAGCCAGGCGGACTGGGAGACATGCCCGAGGATAAAGACAGTCTGGTCCTCCGCTTCCTGGCACCTGAAGAGAATAAATGGTATTCAGTCTGGAAAGGCACTACAGGCGAACAGAAGAATTTTAAAGCTGTTAGCATCAGTATCGATAAATCAAAATTCCTGAAGACCGGTTTCAGGTTCAGGTTTATTAACTACGCCAGCCTGAGTGATTATCAGAACTATCCCTCAATGATCGGTAACTGCGATCAATGGAACCTTGATTATATAGTCCTTGACAGGAACCGGGAAGCAACTGATACACTCCTTGCCGATGTGGCTTTCAGATACCCGCCCCGTTCGCTGCTCCAGACTCACGAATCAATGCCATGGAAACAGTTTGAACAGATATCCCTTCAGGAAATGGGATCTGCTATTCCCGGCCATTACCGGAACAATGATTCTATTGTCCGAAATGTGACCCGGAATTTTGAGATATGGGATGTCTATGAGAAGAAACAGGTAAAAGTATTTTCAGCCGGGGCTGTCAATATTGATCCTTTTACAAGCGATGACTTTAACGCCGACCTGATCTACACTTTCAAATCTGAAAACACCGACACTGCTCTTTTCAGAGTGACAAGCTATCTGATAACCGACGATTTTGATCCGAAAATAAACGATACTGTTATCTATTACCAGAGGTTCAGCAATTATTTTGCTTTTGATGATGGATCAGCTGAAGGAGGATATGGAATTAACGGACTCGGATCAAATAATGCAATGGTAGCCTACCGTTTCCGTTCATTCATGGAAGATTCTCTCAGGGCTGTAAGCATTTGCTTTAACGACAGCTATCAGAATGCCAATCTGAGATCATTTGACCTTATGGTGTGGGATGATGCCGGAGGAATACCCGGAACACTTCTTTATTCTGTTGAAGGAGTAAGCGTGGAACAGGGTAGTTCACTTAACGGTTTTCATACATATATCCTTCCTAAGCCTGTTATGGTCGACGATATTTTCTATGTCGGATGGAAACAACGTTCCGAAACTTTCCTTAACGCAGGATTTGATGTAAATTCACCTCACGGAGGAAAACAGCTTTACTGGATCAATGGTGTCTGGTATGAATCAGGCCTGTCCGGGACATTGATGATCAGGCCTGTAACAGGCCCTCCTCTAGCTACAGGGATCAGGGATATAAGGTATAATGACAGACCGGTGTTACGTTTCTGGCCTAATCCCGCCAGAGATTATATTGTTTTTGACCCTGAACAATTAACTGCTGACGGAAGGACCTTCATATCGGTGACAGATATGCAGGGCCGTGAATTACTGAATGTGCCTCTTGCTGATAGAACTGATATTACCTCACTGCATGAAGGGATGTATATTGTTGTTGCCATCCGTAACGGTCTTCCTGCAGGGTACAACCGTCTGATAAAATTAAAATAGTTTAAAGAATGACCGGCGGGGAATTATCCGATCAACAGGAACTTTTCGAACACTACCGGTTCAAGGTGGATCCTGGACAATCGGCCCTCAGGATCGATAAATATCTCTTCTCAAGGATGGAGAATACATCCAGGACAAGGATTCAGAATGCTGCTGATGCGGGAAATATCCTTGTGAACAACAAGACGGTGAAACCAAACTACAAGGTGAAACCGTCTGATATTATCCAGATCGTCCTTCCCAACCCCCCGAGGGAAATTGAACTGATACCTGAAGACATTCCGATAAACATCGTTTACGAGGATGATGATGTTGTCGTTGTTAACAAGGAAGCCGGCATGGTAGTTCATCCTGCTTACGGCAATTACAGGGGAACTCTTGTAAATGCCCTTATGTGGCATT